>JAEXTI010000336.1 GCA_023406965.1 Chloroflexota bacterium | reverse complement strand
AATTCAACACCCCGCCGTGCGCCACAACCAGGACATTCTCCAACCCCATGCGCACCACGCGGTCCACGGCCCGGGCCGCGCGTGCAAACAGCTCCCATTCGCTCTCCCCCGTCCCGGCGATGGGCGTGTAGGGGTTGCGAAAGGCGGGCCGCGGGTAGCGCTGGTTGGCCTCAGCAAAAGGCAGTCCGGCAATGGGGCCGGTGTTGATCTCCATCCAATCCGGGTCGGTTTCCAGTGGCACAGAGAGGGCCGCGGCGATCATCTCGGCGGTGACCAGGGCGCGCTGGAGCGGGCTGGCGACAATTCGATCGTAGCGCACCCCGGCGGCCTGCCATTCCCTGGCGCGCGCCTCCACCTGGGCCAGCCCGACCTCGGTCAGGGGCGAATCGTAGCGTCCTTCGTACACGCCTTCATCGTCGGCACGCGAGCGCCCGTGGCGCATCAGGGTCAGATTGAAGACAGTGTCCATCGGCGTCACTCCTCTTTCCGTAGATAAAAAGTGTCATTAGCAAGACCCTAAGAGACTGTTTAATGACCCTAACTCATGTGTCGCTGCGAGGAGGCTTTGCGACGAAGCAGCCTCCAAGAGGGTTGCGAAAGCCACTTTGGAGGTTGCTTCGTCGCCTTCACAAAGCTTCAGGCTCCTCGCAACGACATTTTTATCATAAATGCAGATGCCGAATAGGTTATTAAACAATCTCTAAGGGTTTTCTGAAACCCTTAGGGTCTTAGAATTTCTTTCTCCGCAGCGTGAAAGCCTGGAACGGAAACCCACCTGGATCGCCCACCTCCAGGCTTTCAAACGTGAGCACAGAAAAACAGGCTTCCAGCAGGCCGCGCACCTTTGCGTCGGAGCGGAAAGCGAAGAAGCGCTTGGGCGTATACCAGTCATCTTCCCAAATACCCTCTTGATCGCGCCCCCCGTACATCCCAATGAAAGCCACCCCCTCGGGCTGGAGCGTATCCGCCGCCAGTTTGAGCACAGCGGGCAGTTCGGCATCAGGGATATGCAGCAAGCTGTTGAATGCGTACAGGGCGTCGAAAGAGCCGGGCGGGAAGTCCAGGGCGGCGGCGTCCATTTCCCGCGCATCCAGGCCCTTGCTGCGACAAATGCGTACTAATTCCGGCGATAGATCGGTGCATACCACCTGCAAGCCGTGCTCCTGGAAGAACAGCGCGTCTTTACCTGCCCCGCTGCCAATCTCCAGTAACTTCTGCCGCTTTTCGTGTTGCAGCCGGTCCAGGAATCCTGCCCGTAGGCAGGTTTTCCAGGGTGGGGATTCCATGCCATCGCGCACGGTGGCCTGTTGGTCGTAGGCTGTGCGCAGTCGATCGCGGAGAGGGCGGTTGATGTTCATGTTCGTCAGGGTTTAAGCGCTAAAGACATGCAGCGCCAGCACTTCGGCCTGCGGAGCGATCAGTAGGATATTGTCGCGCAGGTCTTCCAGGTGCGCCTGCACCGTCTCCGGCGCGATACCGGGCGGGGCGTAGACCGTGAACAAGGCGTTGCGCGTCTCTGTGGTGATCTGCGAGCGCTGGTCGGGGCCGTAGAGGATGCTGGAGAGAATGCCCAACCCGTCGGACATGAACATATCCCCGGTTTTGAGCACCTGCTCTTGCCCGCGCATCAGGGTGTACTGTTCCGTTCCCTGGGCCACATCCAACGTGACCGGCAGTTGCAAGCGCTCCAGGTCGTGCCCGGCGGTGAGCATTTGATTCTTGATCTCCGCCATGAACATGGCCTCCACCAGCGCCGCCACGCTGGGAATGGGCTTGCCTTTGAAGGCGATCGACTCAAGCTGCAATTGGACGTGGTAGGTCTTCTTGAAGGGTTTGTAATACGCGTTATAGGCCTGCACGGCGGGCAAGGCTTCGATCTCGGCGCGACCCAACCCGGCGAAACGGTCGCGCAAAGCGGTTTCCAGGGCCTGCTTGCGCTGCTCCAGCTCGGGATGCGCGGCTGGATTGCTTGCTCCGCGCACGGCCAAAATTCCGGCACTTGCGCCGGGGTAAGCAGCCTGCCAGGCGGGGGTGGTGGTGAAAAAGTTGGATGGCATGGAAAACTCCGTTCAGATAGTGAGAATGCGTCGGTAGAGTTGGACCAAATCTCTGTCCAGCCCCGGCGTTTGTCGGTTGAGGTGCTCTATAGTTGCCGCGCCCCCGGCATAGAACGCCGTGCGGTCAAGCGTTTCACGGGTGTCGCTTCCGGCAAGCGGCAGGTTCCACGCCGCGCGGATCATGTTTTCCAACCGCCGGGCAAAACCTTCTTTCCACTCCTGCCAGGTCAAATAGGCAAAATCATCCTCGGTCAGCGCAGCCCGCAAATCGGCGCGCAGGGCGGCAACCTCCTCACCGGAAGCATCCGGCAGGCTCGCCAGCAAGGCGCGGTAGACCTCCCCAAAGTTGGTCTCGGCGTAAGGGAAGGGGTAGTTGATCTCCCACATGAAATCGCCGCGCTCCTGGGCCGCCTGGGCAATGCCCAACTCGGCGCGTAGAACGGGCTCACAGGTCTGCCACTGGTAGCAGTGGGCAAACTCGTGTAGCATCACCGCGAACCCCTCCGGCTCGCCAAAAACCTCCGGCGTGACCACGCAAGCCGGGCGGTTACCGTAGAAATCCAGCGGGAAGGCCGCCCGCACCCCTTCGGGAATGGGCATGGGCGCAGGGGCACGTCCCACCTGCCGGTAGGGTTCTTCCAGGCTGGGTGCGTCAAAAACCAGGAAATGCCCCGCTTCCACAATCGCCACCGGGTAAGGCTGCGCCAGCAAGGGGTGCAAATCCTGCACGCTGCGCTGCCGTTCTTGCAGGTCCATCAACGGTTGCAGGTAGTTCATAGGGCAGCAGCCGGTTTCAGCGTGGCAAAGAAAGCCGTCGCAGGGAACGCCTCGCCGTGGCCTGGGTAGATCGTTTGCAGAGACAAGCTGCTCAACTTCTCGATGCTGGCGGCGGCGCCTTGGGCGTCGTCGATGATCGAGTTGAGCGCGGGTTGCTTGGTATTGTCGATCAAGTCGCCGCAAAACAGGTCGCCTTGCGCCGTCAGCACTCCAACAGAACCCGCCGAGTGCCCGGGGATGTGGATCACGCGGGCAACCAGGCCGTAATCGGCCAGGCTGAAACCCTCTTCTAGTGCAATATCCGGGCTGCAGCGCTGGGCTTTGCCGAAACCAAACATCGGCGGGGCAATCCAGCGCAAGAACGCGTTCGCATTCTTGCGATTGGAGAACATATCTCCGCGCTCCAGCATGCCCGCGTCGCCGGGGTGCATGGCGATTTTCGCGCCGAATTTCTGGCGCAAAAACGCGGCATTGCCGGTGTGGTCAAAGTCACCGTGGGTCAGCAGGATCAATTTGAGGCTGCCCGGCGCGCACCCCGCATTGTCCAGCGCTTGTTCCAGGGCGGCGCGCTGCTGGGCAGGGCCGGTATCAATGAGGATGCAGCCTCGATCGGACTGGATCAAATAACAGTTGACCGTACCCAACTTCAGGATCAGGTCGAGGCGGATGGTTTGAATGACAGGCGCCATTTTTTTACTCCTTGACCTTTGCATACAAAAACATATCGATGATCTGCCCATCCTTGATGGCATTCTTCCGCAGGCGCCCTTCCAGCGTGTACCCGGCTTTCTCCAGTACTTTGCAAGAGGCCTGGTTATGCTCGTAAGGCTCGGCGTAGATGCGCACCAGCCCCAGGCTCTCAAAGGCGTACTCAGTCAGCCGCCTGACCGCCTCGCTCATAATGCCTTTACCCCAGTAAGGCTCCGCCAGCCAGTAGCCCATCTCGGCGGTCAGGCGGTGCACATCCTCGTTGATGCTCAGGCCGATGGAGCCAACCGCTTCTTCGGGCGTGGCAATGGCGAAGAACGCCGGGCGCTGGGCCGCAGCCTGGATAAATGCCCGCCCGTTTTCCTCGGTGTAAGGGTGCGGAAACCCGTCGCGCAGGTTCAGCCAGATCTTGCGATTGTTGGCGTATATCACCAGGGCGGGCAGGTCATCGGCGCGCCAGGGGCGCAGGCAGCCAAAGGTCGTTGGGAGGGTGG
>JAEXTI010000310.1 GCA_023406965.1 Chloroflexota bacterium | reverse complement strand
GTGGAGCAGACCACGTTGGACGATTATCTTGACATGGTAAAATGAAGAAAGAAGGAGGGACGGGAATGGCTGCTTCTGAACCCATCCGAGTGTTGTTTGCCGGGGCCGAAGCCGCGCCGCTGGTGAAGGTGGGGGGGCTGGGAGATGTGGCCGGAGTGCTGCCGTCCATCCTGCCGGCGCTGCCCGAAGCGGCGCGAGAAGGTCGGACGCTGGATGTGCGCGTGGTGATTCCCTACCATCCCACTATCCCCCGTGACACGCCCGCCATCCGGCCTCTGTTAAAGTTCAAGACGCGCTACCCCGGCGGGGCCATCGATACGCAGGTATACCAGACTGAGCTGAATGGCATTGTCACTTACCTGATTGACGGCGAGCCGATTCCGAAGCAGGGCGGGGTGTATAACATCGATACCCAGAAGGACGGGCGCAAGTTCACCTTCTTCTCTCTGGCGCTACTGGAATTGCCCAAGGCGTTGGACTGGCCGATCGACATCTTGCACGCGCAGGATTGGCACGTGGGCGTGGCGGTGCATATGCTGGCCGAACTGCGCAAGACGGACCTGTTCTATGCGCGGACGCGCAGCGTGTTCACGGTGCACAACCTGCCCTATATGGGCGCGGGGACCGACCGAGCCATGCGTGAGTTCGGCATTCCCGAAAACACTGATGCGCGCCTGCCGGAATGGGGCCATTACCAGCCTTTGCCCATGGCTCTCTCGGCGGCGGATATCATCACAACCGTTTCGCCTACCTACAGCCGTGAAATCCTGACCCCCGAGTTTGGCTGCGGGTTGGAAAGCTTTTTGCGGGCTCGCTCCGATAGTCTGGTGGGCATTCTCAATGGGATCGACCTGGTTTCGATCGACCCGGCCACCGATCGCGCTCTGGTTCAGAATTACGATCTGGCGCACATCGAAGAGCGCGAGCCCAACAAAGCAGCCTTGCTGGCTGAAGTAGGACTGGATTCCAGCCAGGACCTTCCGTTGTTAATTTTGATCAGCCGGATGGACCACCAGAAGGGGGTCGATGTGGCGGTGGGGGCGCTGGCCGAGATTGCCGATTTGCCCTGGCAGGCCATCCTGCTGGGAACGGGAGAGCCAGGGCTGGAGGAAATGAGCCGCCAACTGGAGCGCAGTTTGCCTGATCGCGTGCGCGCAGTGATCCGCTTCGACGCGGCTTTCTCGCGGCGCATGTATGCGGGCGGGGATATGCTGCTGATGCCGTCCCGTTATGAGCCGTGCGGGTTGGCGCAGATGATGGCCATGCGCTACGGCTGCCTGCCGGTGGCCAGCGCAACCGGCGGCCTGCGCGATACGATCAGCGATCAAGCCGACCCGGCTGAGAGCAGCGGGTTCTTGTTTGAAGGCGCAACGATGGAAACGCTGGCGGGTACGTTACGGCGAGCGCTGGCAGCTTATAATAACCAAGAAGAATGGGCAACCAGGCGCAAGTTTGCCATGCAGCAGGAGTTTTCCTGGGAGCGTTCAGGACAGGAATACATGCGCCTATACTTGCGGTTAGTCAATCCATCTGAGTAAAAAAGGAAGGTACTATGCAATTTCCGCGTTCTTCCGGCATTATTTTGCATCCCTCCAGCCTGCCCGGGCCGGATGGAATCGGCGATTTGGGCCCCGAGGCTTACCGCTGGGTGAACTTTCTGGCCGAAACAGGCTGCAGCCTGTGGCAGGTGCTGCCCCTGGGACCAACAGGTTATGGCGATTCCCCCTACCAGTGCTTTTCTGCGTTCGCCGGGAATCCCTACCTGGTGAGCCCGGCGGTATTGCTGGACGAAGGTCTATTGAGCCAGGACGATCTGCTAGACCGGCCTGCGTTCCAGCCTGGGCGGGTCGATTTTGGCCCGGTGATCGAGTGGAAGCTGAAGCTGTTGGAGCGGGCTTTCAAACGCTTCAAGAAATCCACCTCGGTCAAGCGGCAAGAGGCGTTCAAGGCATTTCAAGAAGCTCAGGCGCTGTGGCTGCCCGACTTTGCCTTGTTCATGGCCATCAAAGAGTCACAGGGCGGCGTTTCGTGGATCGATTGGCCCGACCCGCTGCGCCTGCGCGAGCCAAAGGCGCTGGAGGCTTTCCGTGAGGGTCACACCGATGACATCCTGCGGCACACCTTCCGGCAGTTCGTTTTCTTCCGCCAGTGGATGGCACTCAAAGCCTATGCAAATGCCAAGGGAATTTCAATCATTGGCGATATGCCCATTTTCGTGTCCTTTGACAGCGCCGATGCCTGGTCGAACCCCGAACTGTTCCACTTTGACGAGAATCGCAAGCCAACCGTGGTGGCGGGTGTTCCGCCGGATTACTTCTCACCGACCGGGCAGTTATGGGGCAATCCTTTGTACCGCTGGGAATATCACACTCAAACCGGATATGCCTGGTGGCTGGATCGCTTACGCGCCGGGTTGCAACAGGTGGACATCTTGCGCGTCGATCACTTCCGCGGCTTCGCCGGATATTGGGAAGTGCCAGCGGGCAGCGAGACGGCGGTCAAGGGCCGCTGGGTGCCCGCGCCGGGAAAGGACCTGTTCACGACCATCCAAAAAGAGTTGGGCAACCTGCCCATTATCGCCGAGGACCTGGGCGAGATTACCGTGGACGTGGACGAGCTGCGTGACAGCTTCAACCTGCCGGGAATGAAGATTCTCCAGTTTGGCTTTGACGTGCCCGAGAACGATTTCCTGCCACACAACTACCCGCGGAACTGCGTGGCTTATACCGGCACGCACGATAACGACACTTCAAGGGGCTGGTACGCGACCACCGTAGAAAGCGAGCGCGATCTGCTGCGCCGCTACCTGGCGCGTTCGGGTGAGGATGTCTCCTGGGACATGATCCGCGCGGTATGGGGTTCGGTGGCCGACATGGTGCTGGCCCCGCTGCAGGATTTCCTCTCGCTGGGCGGTGAGGCGAGGATGAACTTCCCTGGGCGTCCCAGCGGCAACTGGAGCTGGCGCATGGACGGGCAGGCTTTGAGCGACGGGTTGCGCCTGCGCATCGCGGAGCTGAATTTCTTGTACAGCCGCCTGCCGGAAGGCAAGCGCAAGCCGAAGTCGAAGAAGACGACCGACGGATATTTCCTGTAAACATCGATCTCCGCTCAGAGAGCGAATAATCTCCGGTTTAACAAGAAGGCGGGGTGCTTTGCACCCGCCTTCTTGTTAAATTCGGGTAGATACTAACCCAAGCGCGGCTCGATCAAGCCGTAGGTTCCGTCACGGCGCTGATACAAAACGTTGATGGCGCTGGTGTTGGCATTGTAGAAGATGAAGAAATCTTCGTGCCCAAGGCGGCTCATCTGTTCAATAGCTTCCAGTTCATCCATTGGAACCAGGGTGAAGGTTTTGCGGCGAGCAATAACGGGTTGGGTCTCGGCTTCCTCTTCGCCTTCGGAAACCGGCACGGCGATTTCAGAAGCGGGAACGCCATCACCACGCCCGCGGGTGCGCTTGCCCTTGTAGCGCTCAATCTTGCGCTGCATTTTTTCCAGAGCGGCATCCACCGCCGCGAACAGGTCGTCGGAGCGTTCCTCGGTGCGCAGGATGTATCCGCGCCCGCGGAGGGTGATTTGCGCTACCTGGCGGTCGGCGGGGCTGCGCATAGATTTCTGGAAATCAAGGTCGACGCGAGTCTCATCTACATCGTTAAGAAAGCGGTCCAGCTTGGCGACCTTCTTGGTCACGTAATCGCGAATCCGGTCGGTCAGTTCCATGTTGTGGGGGTAGATGTCAACCTTGAGAGTCATAAGATCCTCCTGAAGAGAGAAAAAAGAAGGTTACGAACGGCGGTCAAGCCGCCAGCGACACGTAATTTGCCCGAGCGACGGTCAGGCCGTAGCAAGCTTTCGCTCCGGCCTGGCCAAGCGCCAGGGCGCAGGCCTGGATGGTAGAGCCGGTGGTCGTGATGTCGTCTACTACCAGGATCGACTTGCCTTTCACTAGAGCAGGGTTGGCCCAAAACGCCCCTTGAACGTTGGTGCGGCGTTCAGCCGCGGTGAGGGTAACTTGCGAAGCGGTGTCCCGCGTGCGCGTGAGACAGCGGGAAGAAAAGGACAGACGGTGGGCGAGCGCCAGCGGGCGGGCCAACAGGGTAGATTGATTATACCCACGTTCTGCCAGCCGGGTTTTACCCAGGGGCACACTGGTGACCAGATCGACCGGCCAATTGAGCTGAGCAAGCAAAGCCGCCAGCGGTTGGGCCAGGGCCTCGCCCAAGCCGATATCGCGGCTGTACTTCAAACGGTGGAGGGCGCTGCGTAAGGCTCCATCAAAGACATAGCAGGAGCGCAGAGACGCATACGCCGGGGGAGATTTTTGACAGTCGGCACATTGGCTGCCTTCGCGCAGAAGTGCACCGCAGTGCTGGCAAATAGGTCCACTCAGGGGGAGGGCGGAATCGCGACAAGAGCGGCACCAGCGCTCGCCCACAACCTTGCAGCCACCGCACAGCGGCGGGAAGATCCAATCCACTGCTTCCCAAAACAGATGGTAGAGCTTATAGGCAGGTGGCTGAGTGAGCCCTGCCAGGGAAGCCCTGGTTTCTGCCAGGGTCATGTGCTGCTCCTGGTTGCCGAATTAAAACATCCCGGCCATCGCGGAATTCATCAGGCGCAGAGCCGCGGGGGCCATTAGTGAGATAAACAGGGCAGGGAAGATGAGCCCGGCCATGGGGAGAAGCATCTTGATTGGGGCCTTGTGAGCTTCCTCTTCTGCCAGTTGGCGACGCTTGACACGCATCTGATCGGATTGGATGCGCAGAACCTTGGCCATGCTGACACCTAACTGCTCGGATTGGATGACTGCGGCTACAAAGCTGGTCATTTCGGCCAGACCAATGCGATCTGCCATGTCGCGCAGCGCTTCGCGGCGAATTTTTCCGAGCTGCACTTCTTGGATGACACGGGCAAATGCCAGGGATAGTTCGGATTCCCATTTTTCGCTGACTTTGGCCAGCGCGGCGTCAAAGCCCAGGCCGGCTTCCACGCAAATTGTGAGCAAATCCAGCGCATCCGGCATGGCCTTGCGAATTTCTTTCTGCCGGGCTTGGATCTTACTGGTCAGCCAAAGTTGGGGCAGATAAAAACCATTCACCGCACCGCCGGCTGCCATAAGAATTTTCTGACCGATGGGCCAATCGGACTGGCCGACGGTGAAGACGACGATTAGTATGATAAGAAGCACAACCGCGATGATGAATTGCATTGCCAGGAAAACGGTGGGGTCCATGCGTCCGGGGTTACCCGCAAGTTCCAAATTGCGCGCGATGCTGCGCATGGCGTTCTGGGGGGTGAACTTGACAGCAAGGTCGCCAAGTTTCCGCGCCATTGGGAAGATGATACGTTCCCGGAAGGGCAAGGAGAGTTCGATCTTTTCCAGGTCAACCTGCTCACCGCGCTGGTTGAATT
>JAEXTI010000105.1 GCA_023406965.1 Chloroflexota bacterium | reverse complement strand
ATCATGGGGGTCGTGATTTTCGCTGGTGGGGCAGCGGTGCTTCTATGGCGCTACCAGGAAAAACGCAAGGTGGTGGAGGTGCTGCGCAACGGCGAAGCCATTTTGGGCGAGGTAGCGGACTTGAACGAGAACGTCTCGGTGCGGGTCAACGGTGAGCATTTGTGGACTGTGGAATATCG
The DNA here is from genome assembly GCA_023406965.1 of Chloroflexota bacterium. The sequence continues at coordinate 12,498 of JAEXTI010000105.1, read as the reverse complement.
CTTCAGGGCCCAGGGGCAAACCTATACGGGAAAAGTTACCACGCTGCGCGAGCCGGGCGAGGAACTACGCCGGGGAAAGCCTGTGTATGTGTTGTATACGCTGGATGACCCCACGGTGAGCGCAATTTACCCGCACCCATAAAAGATTTCAAAAATCAGTTGAAGGCGGCGCATTTGCGCCGCCTTCAACTGATTTTTGCTCAAGTTGTAAAATCTACATTACGATGCTTTCGGCGAAGGCATCAATTTGGTTCCAGTCGCGGAAGTCGCCGATGGGAGTTTTCATGGCGTTCATCATCCAGCGCTCGAGGAGGGCCAACTTCTTGGGGTTGACGACACCGGCAAAAAGTCCTTCGTGGGCCGGTTTGACCACGGCGCGGAGCGGGTCGAGGTAAGCGCTGACGGTCTTGCGATTTTCTTCCGTGTCGGGCACCAGGGTCATACAGGTGATGAAGACGCTGAAGGGTTTCTGTTGCAAAGCAGCCTGGTTGGCCTGGACGAATTTGGTTACCTCGGGTAGTACGTTTCCGATACGGATGGCGCTGCCCAGGATGATGGCGCTGTAGGCAGAGAGGTCGGTGACCTTTTTGATGGGCATGACGTCCACGGGAATGTTTTTCGCGGACAAGGTCTGGCCGATGTGGGCGGCGACCTCGGCGGTGGCGCCAGCTTTGGTGGCGTATGCGACTAAGACTCGGTTGTTCATATTACTTTCTCCGGATGTAGTTTCGGGCATATCGATGGGGGCGTGGACGGTGGCAGCCAATGTGCCGCCCCCGGCCAGGGTGACTCCGACGGCGGCTACGGTGAGGCAGCCGGTTTTTAAGAAGTTTCTGCGGGTGGTTGGTTCGGTCATATACATTTTCCTTCAAAGGGTAGAATCAGGAGGCTCTCAAAGAGCAGGCTTCCTGTCGATGGACAACAAAATCAGGCCCAGCCCATGCAGGTGGCGAATGACACCGATCATTCCGGCCTGGTCGCTGAGGAGGGTGACCTGTGTGCGGTTGTTAGAAACCTCCACCACAGAAAGCGCCAGCGGGCTGGTGGCGTTGAGGTCTTCTTCGGTCACGGTCCCGAGGATGGTGATTGCGTACAGGCACACATCTGTCATGGGGCAAGTCCTTTCTCGAGCATAACGATCTGCCTGGATGATACCTCGGCAGGTCGCCGGGCGGCCCACATGAAAATGTAGTTTTCTGAGTGAAAAAGATGTGGTTTGGTGTGCTTAGTGGTCTTCTCGCTAAATATGTGGGATTTGTTTTGTGAGTATTTGTGCGGCGTAGCCGCACAAATACTCACAAAACATAACTCACTAACTTGGCGAGAGAACCACTTAGAGGATGCCCAGTCGGCGGGCTTCATCTATGGCGCGAGTGCGGTTGTTGACCCCCAGCTTGCCGTAGATGGCTTTGACGTAAAAGCGCACGGTGTTGAGGCTGATGTACAACCGTGCAGCGATTTCCTCATATTTCAATCCCTCGGCGATGGCGCGCAGAACTTCGACCTCCCGTTCGGTAAGCGGCTCGGACATTTGATCAGCGGGCTGACCGGCGGCGTTGGAGATGCCAAAGGCATCCAGCAGGCGCTGAAGGTAGTCTTTTTGGGCCGAGACCCGGCAGGCTTGCTTCAATAGAGGGATGAGCGCGGAACCTTCATCGAGGAAGGAGCGGATGTATCCTTCTGGCTCGCCGATTTCCATTGCGCGGAGCAGATCGGCCTGGGCAGTCGCGGCATGGCCCAGGAGGGTGTTCAAATGAGCGCGCAGAACAAGGGTTTTCAGGAGTGTGCCGTTTCGTTGGTCAGCGCTGGCGGAATCGATAAGGGCATCTGCCAGGGCTAGAGCGGAGCGGGGTTGGGATGGCTCAGATTGCCTCCGGGCGCGGTGGAGGGCCAGGCGCAGCACAGAAAGATGCAACGGGTCGGCTTGATATTCCAACTGGCCTGGAATGCAAACACCATTTTGGAAGGTCAAACCAAATTGAACCAGAACAGCTTCGGCGGCGGCAGGCTGACCGCGTTCCAGCAGGATGCGCACTTGCTGTTCGGCCACTTCTGGGCCAATCCAGGCTGGCGCGCCAAGAGATAGCAAATCGAGCGCTTCGCGGGCCGTGCGTTCGGCTTCCTCCAGGCGTCCGGCTGCCTGTTCACAGCGAGAAGCAAGGATTTTGCTGTACACGACCCCGGCATTATGCCCGCTGAGGCGACTCAACCGGTAGGATTTTGCGAACAACTCGTGGATTTGATCCAGTAGGTTTCTTTCGTAATATACCAGGCCAACCGCTCCATAGACCGTGGCGCTGATGGGCGGGTAGGAGGACTGGGAAGTTTCCATCTGTTGGATGGCTTGCATGCTCTCTTCGAGGGCCAGAGAGAGCTGACCATATAGGATGGCCGACAAGGTGACCGCGGAGACGGCCAGCATCTCGGGTAGAAAATTTCCTGCCAGGCGATTGTGGTAGATGGCCTGACGGTAAGCGTGTTGCAGGCGAGGATAATCGCCCAATAGCCGGTAAGCGCCGCCCAGCCCCATGTAAGCAGACCCTAAAAGAAAGTGGTCGTCAGGGGCGGCAAGCTCAATGGCGCGCTGCGCCTGTTGCATGCCCTCTTGCGGGCGGCCTTTTGCAAAACTTAGATTGGAACGCAGGCACAGCAGTTCGGCGTTCAGCGAATCGGGGGCATCCGCCAAGGCTGCCAGCGCCTGTCCGGCGCGATCCAGGTGCCTGTCGGCCAAAGGATAATTACCGCGCAGCAGGTACATCCAGGCGAAGGCCAGCTCGGTTTTGGGGCTTTCGGGCAGTGCTTCGGGCGGAAAGGCTTTCAGCCAGGACTCGACCGTGCGAGCGTAGCCGCGCATGAGCAGGGGCATGATGTTGGCCTCAAGTAGACTCAAGGCCAGTGGGTAATCTTCGGCAGCCAGGGCGTGCTCAATGGCTTCACCGGGGAAGCCGGCCTGGGCATACCAGGCGGCTGCGCGCTGGTGGAGTTCCACAACCTGAGACTTCCCGAGGCGCGTTTGGTAACTGCGCAGCAAATCGGCAAAGAGGTGATGATAGCGATACCAGCGCCGTTCGTCATCCAGGGGAATGAGGAACAGGTTGGCCGTGAGCAGGTGTTCGAGAAGTTGGCCGCTGTCGCCGCGCCCGGTGACCGCGTCGCACAGGTCGCCGTGCAGCTTGTCGAGGATGGACGATTGCAACAAAAAGGTATGCAAATCTTCGGGCAGCCGCTGGAGCACTTCTTCGGTGAGATAGTTGAGGATGTGGCGGTGGCTGCCGGTGAGCTTGTTGATGAAGGTGGCAGGGTCGCTGCCGCTGCGCATGGACAGCCCGGCTAGCTGCAAGCCGACGATCCAGCCTTCGGTGCGGCTTTCGAGTTCGATCACCTCGTTCAACGCCAGAGACAGGCCCATGACCTCATTGAGGAAGAAGGTGGTATCGTCGCCGGAAAAGCGGAGGTCGGCGGCGCGGATTTCGGTCAGACGGTTGTGGGCGCGCAGGCGAGCCAGGGGTAGTTGGGGGTCTTCGCGGGTGATGAGCACCAGGTGGAGAACCGGGGGCAAGTTGGCCAGCAAAGTTTCAAAGGTGTGTAGGACGGCGGGTTCCTGGATGAGGTGGAAGTCGTCCAGGACGAGGATAAAGGGTTGCCGGGCCTGGAGGAGGTCATTGACCAGGGCGGCAGCGATGGACTCGGGGGTGGGCAACTGCCCGGATTGGAGGGCGCCCTCAATATCTCGGCCCAGGCCAGGATCAATTTTGTGGAGGGCAGCGGCCAGGTAGGCGAAGAAGCGGGCAGGGTCGTTGTCGGCGCTGTCCAGAGAGAGCCAGGCAGCAGGACGAGATACCCCGGCAAGCCATTCGAGCACACAGGTGGTCTTGCCAAAGCCTGCCGGAGCGGAAATGAGCGAGAGGCAGTGCCCAGCTTGCAGGCCCTCGTCCAGGCGTTGGGACAGGGCTTCGCGGCGGACGCGCCGGACCGGCAGGGCAGGCTGGTGGAGCTTGGTGGCGAGCAGGTAGGGAGGCATGACAGGATAATTATAGCCGCATGAGCGTGGATTTTGACCAGGGTTTATAATGGAAAAGGCAGCTTCTCAGTGGACAAGGAAAGTTTGAGGATCTTGTGCAGTTGCCATAACCAATTTTCTTCAGGAGGCTGACCGGTGGACATTGAATTGAAAGACGTGCAGCGTACCTTGTTCATGCCGTTGTGGGGGCGAGCCAAGCTGACCAGGCAAGGCAACCCGATTCTGAAAGATCCGAAGGCGGTGGAGATTGTAGACCGGCTGGAGGGGATCGATTTCGCCGAGATCGACCAGGCCTTCTCCGATTTGTTCAATGCTGCCTGGATTATCCGGGCGCGGATGCTCGACGAGACGGTGGGTGACTTTTTGGCAAACAATCCCCGCGGGAACGTGGTGAACCTGGGAGCCGGACTGGACACAACCTTCTTCCGCGTGGACAATGGCTTCTCGCGCTGGTACGACCTGGACCTGCCGGATGTCATTGCGCTGCGCAAGAAGCTGATTCCAGAAACACCACGTAGCAAGTGCATTGCCTCTTCCATGTTCGACAAGGGCTGGATGGAGGCCTTCCAGTCCAGAGGCGAACGGACCCTGTTTCTGGCGGGGGGCGTGCTGTATTACTTCACTGAGGATCAGGTCAAAGGGCTGTTGAGCGATTTGGCCGAGCATTTTCCGGGGGGGGAGATTGTGATGGACACGATCTCGGAAGCCAGTATGCCTTTTGTGAACAAAGGCCTGGTAGACAGCGGCAACGAGTCCGCGCTGGTGAAGTGGGGCTTGAACGACGCGAGCAGTATTCCGGAATGGGACTCTCGCCTGCGGGTGATCGAGTATTACCCGATGTTCTCGCGGGCGACGAACCGGGGCTTTTGGGGGCCAAAAATTGGGGCTTTTATGGCGGCGAGCGACGCGCAGAACAGCTCGGCGGTGCTGCGGATTGGATTGGGCGAGGGATAAAACAAGGGCGGGCACAAGGCCCGCCCATACAGCAGAATTGTTGGGGCAGGCTTTGTGCCTGCCCCGGTTGGTTGAAATGGGTTACTTGGTGATGGTAATGCTGGGTAAAGGCGTCGGGGTTGTGTAAGTGTAACCGGTCTTCGCCAGATTGGTGACGGTGTAGGTGACGCTGGGCACACTGGTCTTGAGGGTGGCGGAGACGCTACACGTTCCGGCGCTACCGGTGGTGCAGGAGACCGTCGAGGTGTTGAAAGTGCCGGTGACAACGACGCCGGAAAGGAGAGCCTGGTTAGAATCCCTAACCGTGATGGTCACCGTAGCGGTCCACTTAGAGCCTTTGACAGATTTTGTGCCGGCCAGGTTCGAGACAAACATGGATGTAGGAGTCGGGGTGGGCGTGACAGGAGTCGCGGTAGGCGTGATGGTAGGAGTCGGAGTAGCCGTAGGAGGAGTCGAGGTAGTAGTCGCGGTAGGTGTGGGAGGAGTGCCACCACCGAGGTAGGTAATGGCAGCTTTGGCTTGCACCAGGCCGTAACCGTAGGAATTGTCGCGGCCGGTAGTGCCCAGATCCAGGGCTGTGCCGGTGAGCGCGTTGCGGATATCCACGTTGGTTGCGGTGAGCTTGGAGCTCCACACCAGGGCGGCCACGGCGGAAACGTGCGGGGTGGCCATCGAGGTGCCGTCGTAATATTCGTAGCTGCTGGCGGGAGCGATGATCTCGCCGACGACGGAGGCGGTCTGCCCAAGTTTATTGGCGACCAGGTACTGCCCATCTTCCTGGCTGATGGAGATGCCGGGTACGTTACCGCCGATTTCCTGGCCTAGTGTGCCGCTGAACCCGCCGGGCACATTGTTATATATGACCACCGCGACGGCTCCGCCGTTGACGGCGCTCATATATTTGGTGTAGAAGTCATACTCTCCGCGCTCGCAGAGAACAACCTTACCGCTCCAGGCACCGTTCGTGGCACACAGGCCGCCATCCACCAATGCGCCACTGGCAGAACCATTGGGCGCGTATTCCAGCTGGACGCCGGAGTAGGTTACGTCGTCCACGGTGATGGAGGAATTGTCAAGATAAGGCACGGTGCTGAGCACGCCTACGCCGGGGGCGGCCAGTTCGACCGCGCTGTTTTTCTGGGAGAAGTCGGCCACGACCTTGTTGGAATCGATGGCGGCGACCGAGACTACCGAGGTGTAGGAGGCGGGGTAGGAGAGGGCAGTGGTGCCTTCGTTGCCCGCCGCGGCGATGGACAGGATGCCCTGGCTATACAGATTATTGAAGGTGTTCTGCTCGGTGCGGTTGGACTTGCTGCCGCCCAGGCTCATGCTGATGATCTTGGCTCCGGCGTCTTTACACTTGTTGGCGGCGTCGGCCAGGGTGGATGAATAGGCCCAGGCGCCGTCGTCACCGAAGACGCGCACCATGTAGATGCTCACCGTGCCAGGGGTTACGCCGATGACGCCCAGGGCGTTGTTCATGGCGGCAATCGTGCCGGAGACGTGCGTGCCGTGGCCGCTGCCGTCTGTGGCCCAAGGCAGGTTGCCAGCGTCGTAACCGGTAGCGTTTACGTCGTTCAAATCCTCATGTGCTGTATAGATGCCCGAGTCGATGACGCAGACTTTGATTCCTGCGCCGGTAGGAGCGCCAGAATCCACAACGCTATCACGATTTGCATCCCACACGTCACGGGCCTGGACCATGTCTACGCCGTAGGGCACGGTCTGGGCAGACGGGGCAGCTGCTGCGGGGGCAGCGCTCTGGCTGGGTAGTATGCTGATGGGGTAGCGGATGGCGTCTTCCTCAATGCTCACCACATTGGGGTTGTGCTGCAGGCCGTTGAGGGCCTGGGCGGGAACACTCACCGCGAAGGTGTTGAGGTCGTCAAAAGCGAAGTGGAACTCGGCTCCAAGTCCATTGAGCTCATTTTCCATATCACCCTTATGCCCGGGAGAAAACTCGACCAGCACGCGCACCTTTTCGTCGTTGCCCTGACCGGCGCTGGCGGGCATGGCTGCCGCCAGGCTGAGCACCAGACTCAAGATAACCGCTACAGAAAGAACAGAAAACCTTTTCATCTTCACTCCTTTGGAAAAAATAGTATTAACTCACCAAACAGCGAAAATTCGCGAAGCGAACCTTATCACCGTTGGTGTGAGTGGTGCCAAAAAATCCCACCAGGGTCTGAGTTTGGTTGCGATTTATGGGGGAGCCCCAAAAACGCAGGCTTTTTCCTGTGTAAGAATTGAGGGTATTTACTTGTTTGACTGATAAAAGGAAAGATCGTGACGAATTGTTACAAAACTGTAAGGTTGGCCTATTAAAACATAACAATCCTAAAAAGGCAATAACCAAATTGGGTAATCGGTAGATGAAATACCAGTTTACTTGACGCGGCGTTAATGTTTTTTGATTAAAATGCGCGGGACTAGCCGGTCTATCGACAAAAGTGAGACTCTATGAATATAATGGGGTTGGATACCCGATGATACGAAAGATAGGTGAGAAGATGCAGACAATTCATTTGCGCCCAGGAGATTTGGAGCGAGACTTTGGTTTTATGGCGGCTTTGTTTACCGGTTTTGAGGACGAGCCGACCAGCGAAGCCCAACTTAAGGAAGAATACGCGGAGAAGCGTGACCGTGTGACTCTCAAGGTGGCCGAAAACGAGGCCGGGGAGGCGCTGGGTTTTTACTGGGCGGCGCGAGAGACGGCCTATCCGGACCGGATGCGCCTGTATCTGATCGTCCAGCCGGAGCGGCGCGGCCAGGGCGTGGGCAGGCAGTTGTATGCCGACGCGCTGCGCACAGCCCAGACCCAGGGTGTTCGCAAGCTGCGGGCTTCCGTGCGCGATGACAGTCTGGAGAGCCGAGCATTTGCCGATCATCGCGGCTTTGCGGAGCGTATCCACCAATTTGCAATGGAATTGGATTTGCGCGGCTTTGACGATACGCCTTATGAAGCGTTGATTGACCATTTGAAGAAACAGGGTTTTCAGTTCACAACGATGGCGGAGTTGGGCGACACCGAAGAGGCGCAGCGTAAGTTATATGCTCTAAATGACGAGGTGGCGGCCTCCACATTGGGAACGGACGGGGAGCATTCGTGGCATTCTTTTGTGGATTTCCAGAAGAGTGACTGCCAGGCGAAGTGGTTCCGGCCGGACGGACAGTTTGTGGTCATTGATTCGGCAACGGGAAAATGGGCCGCGATGAGTGCCATCACCCGCTTTGAGGGGGCCGACTATGCTTACAACCTGTTCACCGGGGTGGATTTTGAGTACCGCGGGCGCAGGCTGGCCCAGGCGGTGAAGGTGCTGGCGCTGCGCTATGCCCGCGATGTGCTCAATGTGGACACGGTGCGTACGCATCACAACACCAACAACCCGCCCATCATTGCCATCGATTTGAAGTTTGGGTACAGCTACCTGCCGGGATTCTTCACGATGGAGAAAATCGTGGAGTGAAGGGGTGTACATCTCAATCGAGGGGAAGCTGTTTTTACATAGCTTCCTTAGTTGACCAACCACTGGAGAGGGAACGCATGGATTTTCCATGCGTTTTTTTTCGCTTGGTATAATGAAAACGAGGGGAATACTATGCGTATCCTTAGGCGTCGAATTGCTGTTGGCTTGGTTTTTATTTTGTTTTCTGGTTGTGCCGTTCGCCAAACTCTATCTGGAGTGGCTGCGTCGGCAGAGACTCGCCCACATGTTACGTTAACGCCAGTATCGAACTATTTAGAAACATCTACCACTGAGCCCCTGCCAGGATTTTATACGACACAAGTTCCGCTAAGTGGCGATTTATACGAACTCTTGCTGTCAGGGGAGGTTGTTCAATTCGATACTATTGTTCGCAACGAAAACTGGGTACGCCCAAGTGAAGAGGAGCAGAGAGAGAAAGTTTGGTCGAAACGCCCTTTCGTCGATTTACCAGATACGTTTTTACGGTGGTGGTTTACGCAACCGGCTGTACTGTATGACGCGATGGATATACTTCAGGATTCGCCTACAGATGAATACGACTTTACCGCCCCCCGTTCAGATTGGCTGGCATTACTGGGGGTGTGGACAACCTGGGATCCTAGGATCAAAGGTTCTTGGCAGAATTATGAAACGGGGTATGCTGCCCCTTCAGGCTCCAGTGATTACCTGGAAGGTGAGACAATAGAAGTGTGGCTGATGGGGTATGAGCCTATTCGAGTTACGCGAGTGGGCGAACAATATTTTATAGAGGTTTCCGCCGCTAAAGGTTTTAAAATCATCCGGTTTGCAGGCCGTGATTCGAGCGTTTTTCAAATCCATGTTATCGATTACAACCGTGGACAGGAAATTGTCCGACTGCCCCGGCTGTGCCGTTCAACCGAACATCCAGATTGCAGCCAACCAGAGCAGTCGGGATTATTTGTGCCATCACCCACCCCAACCCGGTCACCTTACATCCCCGGACCTACTCCGGCGATTCCACCCCTCGATGATTTGGAAATAATCAATCTCGAAAATTTACCAGAAATTCAATTAATTGGGCGATACGACCCAAAATATCCCCTTGATTCGGATAGCGTATCTTCATTTGCAATCAGTCCTGACAGTGAAACGATCGCCTATTCTGCAAAAGAAAAAATCGACCTTTGGAGTTTAGAAACAGAAAGTATCGTAAAAACTATTGCCATAGAGAGCGGAAAGATGCTTTCCATAGGGGAGCTTTATTTTAGCCCGGATGGTCAGAAGCTGGCAGATCTAAGTGAGGACCTACCAAGGGTATGGGATATTTCTTCTGGTGAATTAATTTCGCAACTTGACCGCACAGATATTCGTGGCTATTCTGATGTTTTTACAGCAATAGCGTTTTCTCCAGATAGTCGAATGTTGGTGACAACTTCTATGGAGTCTTGGAGTAATACTCGAATTTGGTCAACACAAACAGGCGATCTGATACAAAATTTAGGTAGGTATAATCAACTGGACGTTGCGTTCAGTCCTGACGGGAAGCGGTTTTTTACTGTTGATCGATTGAGCGATAATGAAAATAGTATCCATGCTTGGGATTGGAACACATGGAATGAAATTGGCGCTTATACTGTTGTTTCCGAACCAACCGAGATCCAGATCGACCCGACTGGTGAATTGGTGGCTATAAATGCACTCTGGACTTGGGATTCGGCGACGATTACTTGCATTTATCAACTTGACGAATGGAAGGAATTAGGGTGTTTGTTGGACAAAGACCAGAGAAGTTTATTCGAGCGGGCGACTGGACGTTTGACTCCAAGTTTTAGTTTGGATGGGGAAGTCGTCGCGTTTGCTGCTGGCGAGGGAGAGGGTACCTCGATTAATACTATCAAGTTTTGGAATTCTTGGACACAAAAACAGATGGTGATATTGCGGCCGTTGTTACCGGCTCCTATTACCCAGGCTGAATTTAGCCCAAATGGAAAACTTTTTGTTGCTCGTTGCAATGATGGTACGGCTTTCATTTGGGGAGTTCCGGCTAACTAAGTCGGGAGATCATAGGTTATTGTTACCAAGATATAAAGACAGCACAGGGGTGGTTGTGGAAAACTCTGTTCAGTTCATGCCCCCCTGCCGCTGTGATGCTTTTCAGCAGTAAGGTCACAAATCCTTCCACAGGCGGTAGACGGTGGTGCCGTCGGGCATAGAGGTGGGGCCGGAGACGATGCGGTAGCCCATGCGCTGCCAAAAGCGAATGCTGCCCGGGTTGTTGACCTGCACGCCCGATTCGATGGCGCGGGCTTGACCCGCGCGGCGGATTTCATCCTCCACGGCCTGAACCACAGCTTCCCCTAGTCCACGACCGCGGAAGGGCGCGGCGATCATCAGCAGGGACAGGAAGGCCAGGGCGGGGTCGCCGTTGAAGCCGGAGGTAGAAAAATCGATGATGCCTAGCATGGCATTGCTCTGGCGGTCGTAGATGCCACAGAAGGTGCAGCCCTCTTCCTGTGAAAGGCGCAGGTCGGCCTGGACCATTTCGGGCGAGGCGACCGCCACCGGTCCCAAGGAGAGGAAGTCTTCGCACTGGCGGTAAACCTCCAGGATGGCGGAGGCCTCTTGGGCTTCATCGACCGGGCGAATGGTGAAATGCTCGCCTTTGAAGCGCATGGGATCAGGCCTTTAAATCCACACGTACTTCGTAGTGCTGTGAGCGGGAATCGTAATGCTTAAGCAGAGCCTGGGCCTGGGGCAGCACCACGGCGGCTTCGTAGTCTTCTCCGGCGAATTGACGCACATCGTTGAGCGAGTCGAACCACATCAGGGTGATGAACTCTACATCCTCGCCCAGCTCGCGGCGGTAAAGTTGGATGCCGCGGTAGCCGGGGATGTTCTTTCCGGCGATCCAGACGAAGATTTCCTCGCGCAGCAAGGTTTCGTATGCATCCGCGTTTGCGGGGATAGTGTATCCGTGCCAGATTCTACTGATCATGTTTGCCTTCTATCGAAAGAACAACCAACCCGCCAGGCCGCCGAATGCCAGAATGGCGATGACGGGCACGCGACGGTTCAATCCAGCCGCCAGGGCGGCGCCGGCGATGAGCGCGGCGCGCCAATCGGTGACGGAGGCCTGGGCCAGGCTGAAGGTGACTGCCAGAGTCAGGCCGATGACACCCAGGGACAGGCCGCGGGTGAAGTTTTGCACCACGGGGCGGCCTTCCAGGCGATTGTAAACCGCCTGGACGCCCAGCACCAGCAGGGGTGGCAGAGCCAGCGCCAGCAAGGCCAGCAGCGCGCCGGGCAGGCCGTGGATCAAGTAGCCCAGGCTGACGCTCCACAGGCCGGTGGGGCCGGGGCTGACTTGCCCGACGGCCAGAGCCGTGAGGAAGTCTCCTTCCGCGGCCCAGCCCTGGGCCAGCAGGTCCTGGTGCAAGAAGGGCAGGTTACCCAACCCGCCGGTGGAGAATAGGGAAGCTTTGAGGAACAGCCAGAGGAATTCGAGCAGGTTCATTTCGCCTCGGTGGCGCGGGCAGGGAAGAAGGCGAAGGCCAGCGTGGCAGCCAGCCCTGAAAACAGCAGCACCAGGAGCGGGGAGAGGCCAAGGTACATGACCACCGCGGCAGCAGCCAGGATGAGCGTGCTGGCGCCGATGGCGGGCGGGCCCTCGCTGCGGGCTTGTTTGAACAGCGGCAATGCCATCTGCACGCCCATGGCCAATCCCAGGCCGATGGTGGCGGGGAGAATGCCGCGCATGACGGCCGCAACGATGGGATTATCGCGGATGGAGGCGAACCCGGCGGTGATGAGCACGGTCAGCGAAGCGCTGGGCAAGAGCAGCCCCAACATCCCGGCCAGCAAGCCGGGCCAGCCCGCCAGGCGATGGCCGATGAGGATGGTCAGTTTGATGAGGTTGATGCCGGGGGAGACCTGGGAGATGGCCCAGGTGCGCACGAATTCATCCTCGCGCAGCCAGCCGCGGTTTACGCAGGCCCGGTTGATGAGGGCAAAGGTGGAACTGCCCCCGCCGAAGGATTGAAAGCCAATGGTCAGCCAGGTGAGGAAGATTTGTCC
>JAEXTI010000276.1 GCA_023406965.1 Chloroflexota bacterium | reverse complement strand
ACGCCTTTGAGGCCTGTTTTTTTGACTGGGTGCAAGCGGTGAATCAGATAACGAGCGGACAGGTAATCGCGATCGATGGCAAGGAACTGCGCCATTCATATGATACGGTTCTGGGACAAAAAGCCATCCATTTGGTAAGCGCCTGGGCCAATGACAACCGCCTGATCCTGGCACAGCGGAAAGTAGACAGCAAGACCAACGAGATCACGGCTATTCCAGAGTTGTTGGATGCACTGGAGTTGGCTGGCTGCATCGTCACCATCGATGCTATGGGCTGCCAGACAGCCATCGCGAGGAAGATTATCGAACGCAAAGCCGACTACATCCTGGCAGTGAAAGAGAACCAAGGATATCTCTATGAGGACATTGAGCGGGCATTTGGAATGGCATTTCAGGATCTGAACCCATTACAGTACCTGGATGGATATGCAAAGACGGTTGATAAGGATCATGGCAGGCTTGAGATCCGTGAATGTTGGACCCTGGCATCTGAAAATCTGTACACCCCCATTCGTAACGCCGATCTATGGGAGAAGCTGACCAGTCTGATCTGTATTCGACGTGAACGACGCTTGCCTCAAAAAACACAGGTCGAAATGCGCTACTACATTGCCAGCCGCCCACCTAATGCCAATGATCTGCTACAAGCCATTCGTAATCACTGGGGCATTGAAAATTCTGTCCATTGGATCCTGGATGTGGCTTTTCGTGAAGATCAGAGCCGGGTCCGTAAGGATCATGCTCCAGAAAACCTGGCTGTGATGCGACGGATTGCCCTCAATCTGTTACGTAAGGAGAAAACGGCTAAGGGAGGCATTCAGGCCAAACGTTTGCAATGTGGCTGGGATGAAAACTACTTCCTAAAGGTTCTCTCTCTTTAGTGCAATCGCCCTAAGGGCTCATTGGGACTTAGCGTAGTGAAACCCGCATTTTGGGGAATATATGAGCAGATACGCACAAATTGGAGAAAATTTGTTTCGTTGACTCGCCGGGCAAACACTGCTATATTCATGCTCACATGACCGCGAAGAAAAAGAGGATTTTTACCACTTTCGGGCGAACTCTGCGCCGCGAAATGTTGTGGTTGATGCCTGGGCTGGGCGTCAAACGTTGGATATTACTCATTCTGGCGGGCTGCACCCTGATTGGCGTTGGTTTCGCCATCCTCTTGCTGGATTTTTACCGCACCGCCCCCGATACCTGGTGGCTGCCGCTGCTTTCGTACCTGTCGCTGCGCTTCCTCTCGCGCCCGCTGCGCGCCATCATCTTTGGGGGGTTGGGCTTCGGGCTGATCTTCTTGGGCATGTGGGGCTTCAACCGCTCCATCCTCAAGCCTTTCGTGGCCCCCGGGCGCAACGTGATCGACATGCTAGCCCGACACCGCAAGCGGGAGCGCGCGCCGCGTATTGTGGTCATCGGCGGCGGCACGGGCCAATCTACCCTGCTGCGCGGCCTCAAAGAACACACCTACAACCTGACTGCCATTGTGACCGTGGCCGACGACGGAGGCTCATCGGGCGAACTGCGCCGCAGCCTGGGCGTGCTGCCCCCCGGCGATATTCGCTCGTGCCTGACGGCCCTGGCCGATGACGAAACCTTGATGGGGCAGCTCTTCCAGTACCGTTTCGCCGGCGGAAACGGCCTGGGCGGGCATGCCCTGGGCAACCTGCTCATCAGCGCCCTGGCTGAAATCACGGGCAGCTTCGCCGAGGCGGTAGCCGAATCGGGGCGGGTTTTGGCGGTGCGCGGGCAAGTTCTGCCCGCTACCCTGCACGACGTGCGCCTGGCTGCGGACGTGCAACTGCCCGAAAACGGCAAAGAAGTGCGCGTGCGGGGCGAGAGCCAGATTCCACAAACCACCGGGCGCATCCGGCGGGTGTGGCTGGAACCGGCCCATGTGCGCGCCTACCCGCCCGCGGTGCAGGCTATTCTGGGCGCGGATCTGGTGCTGGTGGGGCCGGGCAGCCTGTATACCAGCATTCTGCCAGATTTGCTGGTACCGGATATTAGCGAGGCGCTGCGCGTCAGCCGGGCGCTGAAGTTTTATGTGTGTAATGTGGCCACCCAGCCGGGCGAAACAGATGGGTTCACGGCGTACGACCACCTCAGCACCATAGAGAAGCATGTGGGCGGGGGAATGTTCGATCTGGTGTTGTGCAACAACCGCATGGAGGGCACGCTGCCCGCCGGAGTCGAATGGGTGCTGCCTACTGAACAATTACAGGACGAGTTCCCGGCCTATCTAGGCGATTTTATGGACGAGGCCAAGCCGCACCGCCATGACCCGGTCAAGCTGGCCCAGACGATCATGGACCTGTTTAACGAGCGCACCGGGCCGAGCGCGCGCGGAGAGAATTTAGGGTAGTTATCCCGTAGAGGCGGGTCTTTAATGCGAGCTGCAACGACGTGTCTACCTAAAACCTGGCAGGCTAGATTGACAGCGCACCCGTCAAACCCGCCTTCTTCTCTCGCAAGGGAGGGTCTGCCTTGCAGATCATTTGCCAGACCTAGCCGGAACGTCGGTAGGCACAAACACCCAGCCTGACCTGAAGACCCTCACCTACAGAAGAGAAGCCTCGACACAACTTGAACAGTCAGTCATACCGAATCTCACATCCAGTTTAATATTCTCGTTTATAATAGGGATGTTTGGACAGGAGCGGAAAACAGCCCTTCCACAGCAAGCCAGGCGGGGCTCCTTTCCGCCGCTTCCCCAGGCAAAAACATGCGCACAAGCATGAAACTCTTTTCCACTCTTCAGGAGGTTTTCAATGACGACGAAAGTTGGTATTAACGGGTTTGGCCGCATCGGCCGCCAGGTGCTCAAAGCCATCATGGAACGCTATCCGGGTGACTTGGAAGTCGTAGCGGTCAATGACCTGTTCGACTCCGCCACCAATGCCCATCTGTTCAAGTACGACTCCAACTACGGCATCTTCGACGGCACCGTGACCGTGGATGGCAATGATCTGGTGATCAATGGCAAGACCGTCAAGGTTCTGGCCGAGAAAGACCCCGCCAAGCTGCCCTGGAAGGACCTGGGCGTGGACATCGTAGTCGAATCGACCGGCGTCTTCACCGATGCCAAGGGCGACCCCGAGAAGGGCAAAGCCGGCGCGAACGCCCACATCATCGGCGGCGGCGCCAAGAAGGTCATCATCTCGGCTCCGGCCAAGAACGAAGACCTGACCCTGGTGTTGGGCGTCAATGATGCCGATTACGACCCCGCCAAGCATCACATCGTTTCCAATGCTTCCTGCACCACCAACTGCCTGGCCCCCGCGGCCAAGATCGTGCACGAGCGCTTTGGCATCGTCAACGCGG
>JAEXTI010000273.1 GCA_023406965.1 Chloroflexota bacterium | reverse complement strand
CAAGCGCGGCGTGCTGGAACTCAGTAACTTGCGCACGCTGGTATTAGACGAAGCCGATGAAATGCTCAGCATGGGTTTCATCGAAGATATCGAGACCATCCTCTCCAGCACCCCCGCCGAACGCCAGCCGACACTCTTTTCCGCTACCCTCCCGACCGAAATTCGCCGCCTGTCTGCCAAATACATGCGCGATCCCCAGCCTGTTACCATCCAACGCGAGCAGGTTACCCTGGACGCGATCGAACAGCGCTACTACCTGGTTCACTCCGCAGACAAAGGCGCTGCCCTTACGCGTCTGTTTGAGGTCGAAGACATCACCCAGGCCCTGATCTTTGTGCGTACACGGGTTGAGACGGCCGCCCTGGCCAGCGAACTGACCCAACGTGGATTCCCATCGGAAGCTCTGAGTGGCGACCTGACCCAGGATGCGCGCGAGCGAACGCTCAACCGTTTTCGCCAAAACCAGGTTCAGGTGATGGTGGCTACCGACGTAGCTGCCCGTGGCCTGGATATTGACAACATCTCGCATGTGTTCAATTTCGAGCTGCCTGACGATCCTGAAATTTATGTGCATCGCATTGGTCGCACAGGGCGGGCAGGCAAAACCGGCATCGCCATTACGTTGGTCTCGCCGGGCGAGCGCCGCCGCCTGGGGATGGTGGAGTCCTTTACCCGCAAGAAAATCACCCGCGCTACCCTCCCGACCGAAGACGATATTCGCGCCATGCGCGATGATAAACTCATCCAAAAAGTCGCCATCTGGCTGCGACGCGGTCGCGCCTTGCATGAAATGGATATGGCCCAAAAGCTGATCGACGAAGGGTACGAACCCCTCCAGATAGCTGCTGCTGCTTTAAAAGTTGCCCGCGCAGAGGAAAAACAACGCCCCATCTACCCGGTTACCGAAGTAGTTGAGGCTCCCCGTCGCCCTGTCACTGAGGCTCGCAGACCAGAACGCGGGACCGCTCATGCTCGATCTGGGAGCACCTCGCATGAACCGGGTATGGTGCGCCTGCAAATGAATTTAGGGCATCAGCACGGACTACGCCCCAACGAAATCGTCGGCATCCTTGCCTCCCGTGCCGACATCCCAGGCTATGCCATTGGCAAAATCCGCATCCAATCCAACCGATCTTTCGTGGATGTTCCCGAAGAAATGGTTGGACAGGTGTTGGAACGCGCCCGCGATGCCAGCATCCGAAAGCAGGCAATGGACTTACAGTTAGCCTGATATTTCATTCTCATTCCCTTCGCTCGGGATAGATCATCCCAAATTGGGTATTGGAATTTGATCGGTCAAAAGAACGTAGGCTGCGTAAAGCGCGGCCTACGTTCTTTTCATTAAGAATGTGCGAATCACCTCAAATGTATTTAAGACCAAATGTCTTCCTCTGCCAATAACTATTCTTTGGTTCTTAAAAGACTCGCCAGCTCGCTTTTATCAAACTTCATGGTCTGAATCGGATAGGGAATATGGATTCCCTCCTGCTCCAAAATTTCTTTGATCGCCTGGATCACATCAGAAGGCACTTTCAACATACTGTACTGAGTTTGATCAACCCAAAAGTAGACATTCAGCACAACCTCTGATGGACCGAACTCTTTGGACAGTACCATCGGTTCGGGGTCAGTTGACACACCCTCCACGGATTTCACCGCAGCCAAAATGTGCTCCTGAGAAATTCTCAGATCCACCTCATAGCCGACCCCTAATTTCAAGGTCCGCCGCCGTTGATGCAGCCCGCTAAAATTCTTAATCGGTTCTGCATATACCGTAGCATTGGGAAGAATCACCACTTCACCGTCCCAGGTTTGAACAACCGTGTCACGCAGGGTGATATCGGTCACCTTCCCTTCATACCCCGAAAGCTCCACCGCGTCCCCAATGCGAAACGGCTGGCGCAGAAGGATAAGTATTCCGGAGATAAAGTTTTTTGAAATGTCTTGCAGGGCGAAACCGATCGTGAAACCAGCCACACCCAGCCCGGCCAGGAAGCCGGTAACGTTGAAATCTACCTGCTCCAGGGCCACGATGAACCCAGGGATCAAAATCGCCCAACGAACAACATTGCCCAACAACCGGGCGGTCTCAGCCTTCATCCCACGGCTAACCGATTTATTAGACACCCATTTTGCTGCCAGATTGGCGATCAATAAGGTCGCCACAAGGACCACTAACGCGGCGATTATTTTTGGCAAGAAGTTGATGACGCTGGCAACCAGCACCTGAAAATCCACAATTTGCATGGTTCCTCCCCATACGCTCCACTGGGCGATGCAGATATTATAGCAAGCTTTTCTCACTCTCCAAGGCCAGGAGAAGAAAGGCGCATCATTCATAGTATAATATGACAATATTTGTTATATTTATCTTGTTAATTGAGGAGCAACCAGTTCATGCCGGTCAGTCCAGCCATGCAATCTTATGCCGCAGAAATATACCGGCTGCAGCAGGATTTCGATAAAGTGCCCCTTTCCCTCCTCACGGATCACATGAGCAATTCGGCGCAGGCCATTGCTAACATGGTTCAAAAGATGCGGAAAGAGGGGTATCTCTCGTATGAGCCATACCGCGGGGTGCTGCTCACCCCGCAAGGTGAACAGATTGCCATGCCTGCCCTGCGCCGTCATCGCCTGGTCGAAGTCTTTCTGGTGCGCGTCATGCAGTACGATTGGGCCGCTGCCCACGAGCTTTCGGATGTCTTCGAGCTCGGGGTGAATGGGGAGATTGAAGATCGAATTGACTCCTTGACCGGATACCCGAAACGCTGCCCGCACGGCGAGCCTATCCCCACCAAGGATGGAGTCATATCCACCTTGCAAGCCAAGCCGTTGATTGAGGGGCCTTCTGGCTCGGATTGCCTGATCAGCCGGGTGCGCACCCACGACCCTGACGAACTACGCTATATCGCCGATCTGGGCTTGTTGCCCGATACCCCTTTCCACTTGCTCAGTTGTGCCCCCTTCAAAGGCCCCCTTCGCTTGCAAATGAAACCCCAGGATCACGTCATCGGCTACGAATTGGCCAAGAAACTTTGGGTAGATGTGAAAAAAGAAGGTCCCGGCAATTCTCCAGTGAAGAAATGATTGGCTCGTTGGGCGTCGCCGTAGCGCACGCCGAAGACGGATTCCGAAATGCGGCCCTTTCCCTGCGAAATTCTGAACATTGAATAATCTTCAACCCGGTTGAATGTTGGATTCCACCACTGTGAGGAATAATTTAATCCGACTATATTGATATTATTTGTGGGCGTCACTATACTGAGGCGAACGTTGTACCGTTATCCCCTTTTCTGAAAGGATCACCCTATGAAACGCTTTCGCCTCACCCATCTCTACCGAGGTGTATTACTTTCGGTGATGATTGCCCTACTAATAAGTGCTTGCGCCGCGCCCTCTGCCGTTCCTGCACCACGAGAGGATGGCATCGTCCCCGTCACCGGCCAGTTCCCGGTTACCATCGAGCACAAGTTCGGCTCGGCCACCATCCCCGAGCAGCCCCAGCGAGTCGTGTCACTTGGCTTCAGCGAGCAAGACCCTATCCTGGCCCTCGGCATCCAACCGGTAGCCGTGCGAGAATGGTTCGGCGATCATCCCTTTGCCACCTGGCCATGGGCGCTAGACGAACTGGGCAGCGCGCAGCCCGCGGTCATGAAAATGACCTACGGTGAATTGGATTTTGAAACCATTGTCGCCCTCGACCCTGATGTGATCATCGCCACGCACTCAGGTATCACCGCCGAAGAATATGAACGACTGGCCCAAATTGCTCCTACGGTGGCTCAGCCCGCCGCGTATGTAGATTTCGGCGTTCCCTGGCAGGAGCAGACTGCGATCATTGGTCGAGCATTGGGCCTAGAAGATACTGCCAGACAGCAAATCTCTTCCGTCGAGGCGTCCATCCAGGCTGCCCGGGAGGTAAACCCGGCTTTTGAAGGCGCCAGCATCGCCTTCGCCTCCCCGGCTGCTGGGCAAGGTCAATACTGGGTGTTCAGCCCCAACACCCCACCCCTACGCTTCCTCACCTCGTTGGGCTTTGTATTCCCTGAAGAACTGGCCGACCTGGTTGGTGACCGGGATGCAGTTGAGATCAGCAGCGAGCAAATCCAGCTTCTTGATGTTGATGTGCTCATCTGGCAAGTGGGGTCGGAAGAAGAGAAAGCCTCTCTCCAATCAAATCCGCTCTACCAGCAATTGGGCCTGACTCAGGAAGGTCGGGATATCTTCTTCGTTGGCTACGCAGACACGCTTTACGGCGCATTGAGTTTCAGCACCG
>JAEXTI010000246.1 GCA_023406965.1 Chloroflexota bacterium | reverse complement strand
GGGTCGAGGGGTTGGAAGGCGCCGCTGACGCGCCAGATGCAGTACAGGCGGCGTTCTTCGTCGGTGACGTCGTTGGTGTAGTGGCCCATGACCGGGAAGGTCATGGCGGAGTTCCCCAGGCGCATCTCGAGGTGCAGGTGCGGGTTGACCGAGCGCCCGGTGGTGCCCACCTCGCCAATGACTTCGCCGCAGCTCACTTGCCGGCCTATCTCCAGCCCGGAGGGGACATTGAGGTGCCCATAGATGATATATAAGGAGAGCGACTCGCTGAGCGGAGCGTAGTCGTACTCGGGGCAGTTCAGGCCGATGGCTTCCTGGGGGATGAACTGGTAAGCTGGAAGCTGCTCCAGCCAGGCCGGGGGCAGTTGGTTGAGAGGCGTTTCGATCATCACCGCGTTGCCGTAGGGCTGCCGGTTGGGGAGGGAGGCAGCCACGCGCCCCGCCAGCACCGATTGGATGGGCAGCCCCAGCATGGGTTGGCCCTGGGCGTCGGTCCAGTAGGAGAAATCTACGCCGAAATGGCTGTCATCGTAGCCGGGGAGAGGCGGCGCAAAGGCGCCTTTGAGCAGGTCGGGGTCGTCCAGATCGGCCAGGTCGAAGCCTTGCAGGGGTGAACAAGCCGCGGGGAGCGGGGTGGGGGTGAGGCTGGGGGCAGGGGTGAACGTCGGTTGGGCAGGCTCCGCGGTGGGGGAGGGCAACACCAGCGTTGGGGTTGGGGGCGGGGCGGTGGGGGTTGGCGCGGCGGTTGGAGGAGAGACCGTTGCCGGGGCGGGCGCGGCGGCACAGCCCGGCAGCAAGCACAGCGCCGCGAGCAAGCCAAACCAGGTTGTCCGGCGACTTTTCATGCGCTGGGAACGGGAGCCGCGAAGGTCAAGCTGCGTTGATCCACCACCCCGATATCGTCGTAGAGGATTTGCGCAGCGAGGGTATATTCAATGACAGGCTCGCCGCGCAGGTGCAGGGTGAAGACGAAGCGATCTTCCATCGATTCGATGATGCTGGCGCTGCATACCTCTTCACCGGTGGGGGTGGTGATGGTGATGAGCAGGTTGGGGCGCGCCTGGAAGGGCGTGAGGGTGACGTGCACGCGCACGCGCTTGCCATCGGGCCAGGGCTCGACATGCACGTCCAGGAAGCGCACTTCGACCGGGGGCAGGGCGTTTTGATCTTCGGGGGTGGGGAGGTTGAATTCCATGAGTTCCTATGCGATGCGCCGGGATTCGAGGTAGAAGCGTTTTTCGCGGGCCGCGCCCATCGAGAAGGTCTTGCGGGGCAGGGCGCCATCCAGAATCACGGTCTTGAAGAGGTCTTCCTTGGGCATGGCGGGGAGGTAGAAGCCGGCCTGACCGGGCAGCGCGCCCAGGCGGCAGACGACGTCGTCACCGTGGACGTAGTCGATTTTCTCAGCGCCGCCTTGCTTGAGCCAGCCATCCAGGAAGGTTTGCAGTGTGCCGACAGGCAGGTTGGAGGTGGGATGGGTGAAGCGCAGCAGCCAGGCGCCCTGGGCGGTGACGAGACCAGCGGTTTGCAGTCCGGCGGGCGCGGCGTTGACCGCGGCGATCATCTCGGCGGGATTGGCGCAGGCTTCCACCCGGAGGCTGTCTCCAAAGGCCTTGTTCAACGCGGCCAGGGGCTCTTCGCGCAGGCCGAACAGCACGCGGTGGATGGGCTCAAAGACCAGGCCCTGGTCGTGTACATTTTCGATTTCCACCAGGGCATAGCGGGCGGGGTGATCCATGCCGACGTGGGGCTTGAGTTCTTCCCAAATGGCTTTGGCTGTGGCGAAGGAGTGATTGCCGTCGCCCATGGCGAAGAGCAGCACGCCCTTATCCTGGTCGACGCCATAGCGGGATTGGAAGAAGTTGGGATCGGCCAGCTCGCTGAGGGCCTGGACCACTCCGGCTTCGAGGGCGGGGTCGCTGAGGCTGTATGCAGAGAGATGGCCGCTGCTCAGCATGAGGTCGGTGTCGTAGAGGCGGGGCAGGGCGGCTTTGCGGGCTGCCAGCGGCTCGATCACTGTTCCGTGAGGGTCGTCGATGAGAACGAGGATGTGGGGCAGTTCGAGGGCGGCTCCCCGGCGGATGCGCATGCGAGGGGGGAGGCGGTCGAGGATGGTGCCTTCGGTGGCGCGCATGAGGGTCTGGGAGCCGGGCTTGTAATCGTAACATTCCAGGTCCAGGGCCAGCATGATGCCGTGGCGGGTGCGGCCTTCGGCGGTGCGCTCCACCAGGATCATGCCGTCGTGCGTTGTGAGCAGGCCCTGGGAGAGGTAGTGGCGCATGGCGGCTTGGGTGGAGGTCACGCGGGCTTCTTCGGCGGGGGTGCCGAGCAGGATTTCAGGCAGGGTCAGGTGGTAGGTGGAAGGCGCATCGCCGACCAGGGCGCGGACCTGTTCCCAGTATTCGGGCTCAGAGGTGAACTGGTCGCAGGCGATGACGGCCCACTTGTTCAGGTCGATGCCCGAAGCGGGGAGCAGAATTTGCGGAGCTTGAATGCCAATGGAGGGGTAGGTTTTCATACTTGCTATTTTAAGCACTTTCTGTGGGAATGGATAGGAAGAAAAACAAAGAGAACACCCAGTGTAGGGCGATTGCACTAAAAGTAGGAGGTGGTAAGATGGAGCCATGACCAAAGGAGGCAGGGCATGGCAGAAGAACCGTTAGGGAGCATACGGGTCCATTTTTCGAAACTCGAAGATCCACGAC
>JAEXTI010000237.1 GCA_023406965.1 Chloroflexota bacterium | reverse complement strand
GCCCTCGCATTCACGTTTAATTCGGGACTTTCTTACGCCGACGGCAAGGTGAAATAAAACGTGCTGCCCTGCCCCACTTCGCTCTCGGCCCAAATCCGTCCCCCGTGCGATTCCACCGTGTGGCGCGCAATGGACAGCCCCAGCCCCGTGCCCCGGCTGGAGCGCGAGCGGTCGGCCTTATAAAAGCGCTCAAAGATGCGCTCCAAATCTTCCGGCGCAATCCCAACGCCCGTGTCGCGGATCGAGAAGACCATTTCACTGCCTTCCGGGCGAGCCGAAACAACGATTTCACCGCCTGGACGGGTGAACTTGACCGCATTATGGATCAGGTTCACCAGCACCTGCTCAATCCGGTCGTAATCGGCGCGCACCGGGAGCAGGTCGCTGGCGCAATCCACGCGCAGCGTCAGTCCCGCTCGTTCCGCTTGCAACTTCATCCGCTCCACCGATTGATTCATCAACTCGCACGGAGAAATGGGCTGCCTTTGGATAGGCACTCGTCCCGATTCGATCTTCGACAATTCCAGCAGTTCTTGAACGATCTGGGTCAGGTTGTCAATCTCGCCGTCCATCTGGCTCAAGAAGCGTTGCGCAGCCGGCGGATCATCCAGCGCGCCCTCCTTCAAAGTCTCTGTCAAAGCCTTCAAGGATGCCAGCGGGGTGCGCAGTTCGTGCGACACATTGCTGACAAAATCCCGGCGCACGGTTTCCAGTTTGCGGACGCGGGTCAAATCCTGGAACACCAGCAAGATCGAACCCTCCAGAAAGTCGCTCAACGGCGTGGCAATGCCCTGAATGAACAGCCGGTCGGTAGTCAGCTCTATAGAAGAGATTTGCTGCTGGTTGGTGATCTGGCATTTACGCCACAGTTCCACCAGTTGGTGATGGCGCAGCACCTCAATCAAAGTTTTCCCCAGCGCTTCGTCAATCGAGGTCTTGAACATCTCTGCCGCCGCCGGGTTGATCAAAGTGATCACTCCTCCTGCGTCGGCAATCAGGATCGCATCGGTCATGTTGATCAGTACGGCTTCCAAACGGTTCTGCTCGCTGCGGTGCGCGTCGATCCGGGCATTCAGTTCATGAGACATATGCTTGAAAGCCGACTGAAGCCTGCCAATCTCATCTTTCCCGGAAGGCTCGGCGATATCCGGCAATGCGCCGCTTGTCATCTGAGCCACAGCCTGTGACAGGTTCTTAAGCGGCTTGAGCGTATAGCGGGTAATCCAAAATGCAAATAGCACCACCAGCGCCGTAGCGATGCCCGTCGCCAGCAGCAGCGATCCATATAATTGATTCAATTTGCCCTGCACCGCGGTAAACGGGGTTGCCAGGCGCACAATAGCCACTACATGCTCGCCTTCCAACACGGGCACCGCTGCATAAACCAATTCAGCCTTGAGGGTATCGCTGTAACGAATCTCCGAGTCTTCTTTCTTCAGCAGGGCTTGCTGCACCTCGGGGCGCACGAAATGGCTTTCCATTTCTTCAATGGGCTTCTCCGACTCACCCACTACCGTTCCATCCGCCAGGATAATGGTCACTCGCGCGTCGAAATCCCTACCAAATTGGTCAGCCGCCTGGTCAATTCGCAGGTCTTGCGGGTTTTCGGCAATCAGAGGCCGAATCTCCTCGCGCAATACATGCGCGCCCGAAAACAACGCCGTCTCGGTGCGTTCCAGGTACACACCGCGCACGAATCCCGTCAAAAACAAAGACAACACACCCATCATCACAATGGCCAGGAGGATATACGGATAGGTGATCCGCCAGAATAAGCTGTTTCGCATCATGGTTGATCCTTCTTCCAGCAAAGGCTACCCGTCAAACCGATACCCCGCTCCACGCACGGTGATAATCCGGCTGGGAATGGCTGGGTTGGCTTCAATCTTCTCCCGCAGCCAACGAATATGCACGTCCACCGTGCGGCTGTCACCAATGAAGTTCCATCCCCACAACCGCTCCAGGATGAATTCCCGCGTCAAAACCTGCCCGCGGTGTTGGGCCAGGAACAAGAGCAGTTCATATTCTTTGGGTTTAAAAGCCAGCGCCTGATCGTTGAGCCGTACTTCTCGGCGCCCCATATCCAGCACTAAGTTACCAAATGTAAGCAACTGAGCTGCCGCAGTTTCCGGAAGCCCCTCGGCAGTCTTGCGCACTTCGTCCCGCATCATGCGCACCCGCCGCAGCATAGCTTTGACCCGGGCCAGCAGTTCGCGCATGGAGAAGGGTTTGGTCATGTAATCGTCCGCGCCCACCTCCAGGCCTACCACCCGGTCAATTTCATCATCCCGGGCGGTCAGCATCAACACCGGGGTGTTCATTTCCTGACGCAAAATCCGGCACAACTCAAAACCATCCATGCCCGGCAGCATCACATCCAGCAGGATCAAATCGGGGGCAAAAGTTCGCGCCTCCTCTAGCGCTGCGCTGCCGTCACCGCAGGTCTGAACTTCATACCCCTGCCGCTTCAGGTTGTATGCCAGAGTCTCCTGTAATGGGATCTCGTCTTCTACGACAAGTATTTTTTCCGCCATACCTACCTCACTTGATTAAGCAGCATCCTGGTAACTACTCATAGATTAAAGAAAGTTCCCGAATTTAATGTGTATTGTAAGGGCAATTCGTGAACTGTCCCTCCAATACACATCAAACTGAATAGCTATGCATCCAATTTCAAAAGCCCGCTTTCATTCTACCAATCAATCCAGGCATTCTCAAGCAGGATTAGCCTATTTCGGATTAATTTTATCCGGCCTCTGCCCCTTGCAATAAGCGCACTGCCTCGAAAGTGGCCCGGGTCACGCCCATCAGATGGTCATATGGGATGGGCGGCTGCCCGCCTTTGCGTACGCAGGCCAAGAAGTTACTCCAGGCGGCCTGGTGACCTTTGTCCTGCCCCAACGCCGAGCTGCGCGTCGACTTGCGCCCATCGCGAGTCACTTCCAAACGCGAGAAGTCGTCCAAAACAGCCACCGTCCCGCCGCAGAACACCTCCACGCGCTCCTTGGGCACGCGCTTGTCGCCGTTGGCCAGGTAAGCCACCGTGCCCAACGAGCCGTCCGGGTAGGTCAGGGTGAGCAGAACGTTGTCCTGGCGGTAGCGACCACCATCCGGCAGCGCCTGGGCGGTCACCGCGCTGGGCGGCGCGCCGGTCAAGAAACTCAGAAAATCGACAAAATGGCAGCCTTCACCAATGATGCGCCCGCCGCCTACGGCCGGGTCGTGCAGCCAGTGCGTCAGCGGCAGATACCCCGCATTGACCCGGTAATGGGCCACCAGCGGCTCGGTGCGGGATGCCAACGCCTCGCGCAGCGCTACTGCCAGCGGGGCAAAGCGCCGATTGAACCCCACCGTCAGCAGGGGCAAATTTTCCTGGGTCAGCGCGGCTTCGATCTCGCTCAGTTCAGCTTCGTTCAAGGCCAGCGGCTTTTCGCAGTAAACATGCTTCCCGGCGCGCAGCGCCGCCAATGCCTGGCGGGCATGTTGATTGTGGCGGGTCAAAATCACCAACACGTTGATGTCTTTATCGTCCAGCACTTCCTGCTCGGAGCTGGAAGCATAGCGGAAGCCAAACTTCTGCGCGGCGTGCCGGGCGCTCAGGCCCGAGGCGGTGGCAATACCCGCCATCGTCGCGCCGCCCGCCCGCTGCATGGCCGGTAAGAACACCCCCGAGGCATACAAACCCGCGCCCAACACGCCCACCACGGGCTGCCCAGCCAGGGCCGCTTTGGCCTGGGGCAAATCGATCCGCCGGGCGGGCTGCGCATCTTCCGTCTGCGGGTAAGTGAGTACCACGCCCAGGAAAGGCTCTTTGCGCTTCCCGGTGATCAATTCATAAGCACTGACCGCCTCGTCGATGACAAAGCGGTGGCTGATTAAGGCATTCACATCCAGCCGCCCCGCCGCCAGCAGATCCAAAATCGCTTCCAGGTTGCGCCCTTCGG
>JAEXTI010000226.1 GCA_023406965.1 Chloroflexota bacterium | reverse complement strand
TGAGCAGCGGGACGCCCTTTGCCTGGACGTATTTTCTGGGGCTGCTGGGCCTGGTTGGGCTGGGTCTGGCCGGAGAGGGCATCTTCCGGCGCGAGACCGGTCAACATGGCCGGCTGCCCTGGGCGGGGATCTTTCTGGTGGGAGAGTGGCATTTGGTCTGGGCAGCGGGCTCGGGCATGGAAACGGCCTGGATGGGGGCGCTGGTGCTGCTGGCCTTGTGGGCGATAGGCGCCAAAAATTTGCGTTGGGAGCTGCTGGGGGCTTTGATCGGCTTGATGGTGTGGGTGCGGCCGGACGGAATCACGCTGCTGGGACCGGCGCTGCTGGTGCTGGCCTTGGGCTCGAAAAGCTGGGGAGAACGCTGGAAGAGCGCTGCCCGGCTGTTTGGCGGAATAGCGACGCTGTTCATTCCGTATTTGTTGTTCAATATGCTGGTGCAGGGAAGCTGGTGGCCGAACACCTTTTATGCCAAGCAAGCTGAATATGCCGCCCTGCAGACGGCTCCACTGTTGGCGCGAATCGTCACCGAACTGTCCTTGCCATTGATTGGAGCCGGGCTACTGCTGGTTCCAGGGTTTGGTTACTTTACATGGGTGAGCCTGCGCGAAAAACGGTGGGCCGGATTGGGCGCAGTGCTGTGGTTCCTGGGATACGCGGGGTTGTATGCGTGGCGTCTGCCAGCCACATACCAATATGGGCGGTACCTGATGCCTGCCATGCCGGTGTATTTTGTGTGCGGGTTGGCGGGCGTGGCTCTGCTGCTGGCCAGGATGCGCGCCAGCCGGGTGGGCCGCCTGGGCGCTCTGGGTTGGGTGTCGCTGATCGCGGCGGTGTGGGCGGGTTTCTACGGGCTGGGATTGACCCGCTACAGTGAAGATGTAGCCATCATCGAGACCGAGATGGTCGCTGCCGCACAGTGGGTGGCGCAGAATACCCCCGAAGACACCTTGATCGCGGCGCATGATATCGGCGCGCTGGGGTATTTTGCTCAAAGGGATTTGGTGGATTTGGCCGGGTTGGTTTCGCCCGAAGTCATTCCTTTTATTCGCGACGAAGGCGAAATCACGGCTTACCTGGATCAGCGCGGAGTGGCTTATTTGATGACGTTTCCGGGATGGTATTCAAAGTTGCCAGCCGGGCGAGAAATTCTCTGGCAGAGCGATGGAGAATATTCTCCACAGGCCGGGGGAGAGAATATGACCATTTACCGCTGGAGACGTTCTGATTAGCTGCATGAATGGAGCACCAGCAGGGAGTTAATTATTTTGGACCCTTTGGGTGAAAAATGGTTGCCTGTATGAACCACTCATAGTATACTTGTTTCGTTCCCGTGTTAAGGTATTTCCACTGTAATTTAAACCCATTTTCGTGGCAGGAGTGTCTCAATGGACCTGCAAGTCAGTACCGGAGCGGAAGACGGTCAGTCGCAATTCGAACAAGAGTTGCAGACTGAATATGATCAGGCCAAAAATACGCTGAGTGAGGTCAGCCTAATGCTGACCCAAAGCCAGGCGGAATTGAACAAGCTAACCCAGCGGAATGCGGCGATCAATGCGCAGTTGCAACAGGTGCAGGCTCAATTCGAGTCCATTCCACGTGCTGATATCAAAGCTGCTTATGTTGCTGCGCTTGATGCTCAACAGCGTCTTTTAGTGATGCGTGGACAGCTTGAAAAATTGCAGGGAGACGAAGCGAACCTGCGGAAGATGGTGGGTATCATCGAGCGGGTTCGAGAAACGATGAGCAAGCCAGGCGGGCATGGCAAGGCCGGCGGAGGGATACGATCGGTCGCGGGCGGGTCTGCTTCGCTGGAAATGACCATCAACGCTCAGGAAGCTGAACGGCAGCGACTTTCACGGCAAATGCATGATGGCCCGGCGCAAACCCTGTCAAATTTCATTGTTCAAACTGAAATTGCCGCACGCATGTTGGATTTGGACCAGGGCAGGGCCAAGGAAGAGATGGCCAACCTGAAGGCCGCGGCGATGAACACGTTCAAAGAGGTACGCACTTTCATCTTTGAGCTGCGCCCGATGATGTTGGATGATCTGGGAGTGTTCCCCACGATCAAGCGCTATGTTGAAAGCTTCAAGGAGCAGACTGGCTGCGATGTGAACATTTCGGTAAAAGGTAGTGAGCGTCGCTTGCAACCTTTCCTGGAAGTGATGCTTTTCCGCGCTCTGCAGGAATTGATCGGGAATGCGTACCGGCACAATATGGAAAGTATCGGTAAGGTGCAGGTGTCTGTCACCGTTGTGTTGGACGATACAATGTGCCGGGTGACTGTAAACGACACCGGCAAGGGATTTGATCCGGAGGTTGTTGATCAAAGCGGGCATATCGGCCTTAAGCTCATCCGCGAACGGGTGGAAATGCTGGGCGGTTATATGGAAATTGACTCGGGGGTTGGGCGGGGGGCGCGGATTGCGTTCCAGGTGCCGGCTCTGGAGACACAAAGCTAAGGATATTCATTTTTTATCTCTCGAGGAGGCATTTATGACGAAAACGATTGGCGTTCTGACCGGCGGTGGTGATGTTCCAGGGTTGAATCCGGCCATTAAGGCTTTATCGATGGGCGCCATGGAAATGGGCTATCGAGTTGTGGGTATCCGCCGCGGTTGGGGTGGTTTGCTCAATTACAATTTGGATGAACCCTCGACCCATGATTACTATATTCGCCCGTTGACTCGCGATAGCGTTCGCACGATTGACCGCACCGGCGGTACCTTCCTGCACACTTCGCGTACCAACCCGCAAAAAGTTTCCCCTGGCGCGACCCCGGACTTTCTGAAGAATTCTTCCTGGGGCAAGCCGGTTCCCGATAGCAACCTGACCGATTACACCGATTACGTCATGAAGGTGATTGA
>JAEXTI010000224.1 GCA_023406965.1 Chloroflexota bacterium | reverse complement strand
GCATGTTACGCAGCTCGGGCGGCATGATCGGCCCACCCGCCGCCAGGGCATAGGCGGTGGAGCCGGTGGCGGTGGCTGCGATGACCCCGTCGGCGACGATGGTCGCCATGGTGTAGCCGTCTACGCAAGCC
Organism: Chloroflexota bacterium; assembly: GCA_023406965.1. Next base: position 4,544 of record JAEXTI010000224.1, on the reverse strand, counting down.
TTCACGCGGATGGGGCGCACAAACTGCCCCCGGCAGATGACCACTTCGTTGACCACCAGCCAACTACCCAGGCTCTTCTGGCGGCGGAAGTGCTCGGCTTGCAGCAACATCCGTTCTTCGATGCGGAAGTTGCCCTGCAAGAGCTGATCCAGGCGGTCGCCCCACTCGCCGCGTTGAATTTCGGTGAGAAAGCCAAAGCGGCCCAGGTTGATGCCCAGGATGGGCGTGCCAGAAGACGCGCACAGGTGCCCGGCGCGCAGCATGGTACCGTCGCCGCCCAAGGTGACCACCATCTCGAACTGGCCTGCTTCAACGCGTTTGGCCAGGGCGGAGTCTTGCAGCGTTCCAGGGACAACTTCATCGACGCCGGTTTGGCGCAAAAAGTTGGCCACCGCCTCGGCTTGAGAGGGGCCGTTCTGCAAGCCTACATAGGTGAGCACGGCGATTCGTTTGGGGGCATCCATAGTGGAATAATTATACTCTGGCTTGTCGAGGTTTATGCAAGTTTCCGAATCTGAGGTGTATGCGGGTGCTTCTCACCCGCATAAACTCAAATGCGGTTCTGTTTTTCCCTATCTTTTGCCTGGGCGAAAGGATAGTATATATAGAGGACCTCGTTGAAATGCGCGCAACATTTGATAAAGGCATCGATGTCATGTTCCGTTCAAAACCATCGACACCAGCCAACCGGCTGGTAGACGAACAAAAAGCGATTGCTCATCTGAAAAATGGAAACCCGGAAGGTTTGGCCGTGTTGGTGCGGGCTTACCAGGTGGAAGCTGTTCAGGCTGCATTGTTCATCGTTGGCGATTTGGACACGGCAGAAGAAGTGGTCCAAGAGGCATTTGTGCGGGCGTACCGGAAAATCGATCAGTTTGATGACCGCCGCCCGTTTGGCCCCTGGTTCTTGCGCAGTGTGATTAACGCGGCGCTCAAAACCGCGGCACGGCAAAAGCGGTTGGAACCGCTGGAAGACTTGTCCGATGACCCCGTAGCGGAATGGCTGGTTGATCCCAATCTTTTGCCGCAAGAGATCGTAGAAACGACCGAGTTGCGCGAAGCAATCTGGCAGGCGTTGAGACAGTTGACGCCTGACCAGCGAAAGGCCGTGGTGCTGCGCTACCTCATGGGCGAGAGTGAACGAGAAATGATCGCACAACTGGATCGCCCACTCACTACCATCAAATGGTGGCTGCATGCCGCCCGACAGCGCTTGCGAAGGACCCTGAGCCAACTGTATGCTTCTGAAGAGGAAAGCCAGGAGGTTCAACGTGAATAAGCAACAGTTACAGCTTGTGTTCAAGAATTTAGCCGAGCAGAAAGCCCCCGCGGCAAAGATCGACTTGTGGCCTGCCGTCCAATCGTCCATTCAGATGAGCCAACCTTCTCAAGAAACAGGAGTGCTCATGAATCAGCAAGATACAAAATTACGCCGACGGATGGCCCCCGTGTTTGTCCTTCTGGCGGTGATCCTGATTGGTGCTGTGTTTTTTGCCCTTCCCCAAGGGCGCGCTTTGGCGCAGCAGATGCTACACTTTTTCAATCGCGGCGAAAGCAATGTGATGCCGGGGCCGACCAGCGCGCCCGAAAAATGGGTGGAACAAACCCCAGGGGTTGCTGCCCCAACCTTAACTCCACAGCCGACGACACCCAGCCTGACCTTTGAGGAGACCTGCGGTACGTTGATCGCTCCACGCTGCTCCATCGAGACCATTCGTGACTCCGTGGCTTTCCCGGTGTATGCGCTGGCGGAACTGCCCGAAGGCATGGTTTTCAGCGGCGCAACCGGCAACCCGGATCAGGTTTACCTCGTTTACTCCCTTCCCGACACGAGTGGAACCTTGATCATCGTGGAACAACCTTTCTCGAGCTCTGAGGCTCTACCTGCCTGGGAGGTAGGAGCGGACGCCGAAGTTCAAACGATGAAAATTGGCGCGGTTCCGGCAGAATATGTAAAGGGCGCCTATGACGGTTCTAGCGAGCCCCCGGTTTGGAATTCGGATATCAATTTGCACTCGCTGCGCTGGCTAAATGAGGGCATCTTGTTCGACTTGCAATGGATGGAAAACGAGCCGCGCACACGCCCCGCCGATATGGCGGCCCTGGCTGCTACACTGACCGACGGGCCGGTTGGAGACTACGGAACACCGGTGATTAAAGACCAGCCTGAGCCTGAAGCTGTCGATTTCCACGAGATTTACCCCTTGTCGCTGGCAGAGGCCGAAGAACAGGCCGGGTTCAAGCTCCTCACGCCGGCAAGCCTTCCACAGAGCCTGGCTTTTGTCGGAGCCAAGTATGACGAGGAAAGAAAGGTGGTTGAGCTGTTCTACTATTACAGTCAACCGAATGTTCCCGAGGCAACCGATGGTCTGTTGATTAGCCAGCAAGCCGCGCCGCGGGGCATGGATTGCGACCTGTGCAGTTTCGTTCGGGGAACCGGCCTCGAAGTAGAACAATACCCCGCAGGAAAGCTCGTTTCGCAAGACGCAATCATCGAGACCGTTCAGGTGGGCGAGTTGCCTGGGCAGTACCTGGAAGGAATTGGCTGGGTTTCGAGGGATGAGACCAGCGGTTGGCAGTGGGAGTCGACACCTTATGTAAAGCGGCTCCGCTTTCAGACGGATGAAGTTGGACTTGCATTTGCCTTTTACGGGTTTGGCTTGGAAAAATCCGACATCCTTGCTATTGCGGAAAACATGAAGTAAGTCGTACCCGAAAGTTTGATCAGGCAGGCCGCCCGAACTGTTTCTGGGCGGCCTGCCCATCTTTAACGGCGGGAGGGCTTCCGGAAAGTAGCCTGACCAAGGGGGTATAATGGAGGTAACCTACTTCTGGACCCATTGAGGCTGCTTTCATGCACAAGTCCGTTTTTCGCGATACATTTCGCGCGCTTCGGCACCGGAATTACCGCCTGTGGTTTGTCGGCCAGGGGGTGTCGCTGGTTGGAACCTGGATGCAGACTGTGGCGCAGCAGGTGCTGGTTTACAGCCTGACCGGATCGGCCGCCGCGTTAGGCATCGTCAATTTTATCGGTTTCATCCCCCTGATTCCCTTTTCCATCTGGAGCGGCTCGCTCTCCGACCGCTACTCGAAACGCACCATCATCCTCATTTGTCAGGTGTTGATGATGGTAGAAGCTTTTGTTCTGGGTATCCTGGCCTGGACGGGCGCGGTGCAAACCTGGCATGTATATGTGTTGTCTTTCTTTGTTGGCGCGGTTACCGCGGTGGACCTGCCGGCGCGCCAGGCTTTCACCGTAGATTTAGTAGAGGGCAAGGAAGATCTGACCAATGCCATCGGCTTGAACTCGGCCATGTTCAACCTGGCTCGCGCGCTGGGCCCGGCATTGGCGGGAATGCTGGTGGCGTTGACCGGCGCCGGCCCGGCCTTTGTTTTCAACGGAATCACTTTTGTGGCGGTGATCATCAGCCTGGTGTTCATGCGCAACCTGCCCCAATCGTCTCACCCGGTTGGGAGAGGTACGGGCATGATCCAGCACATGGCGGAGGGCTTCCGTTATGTTCGTGGAACGCCGGTGTTGGTGCTGCTGTTCAGCTTGATCGCAGTGAGCGCTTTCTTGAGCATGCCCTACAGCACCTTGATGCCGGTTTTTGCGGAAGAAATTCTAGCCGAGAGCGCCCAACCGGTGATTGCGTTTGTGTGCGAGGGGCCTTCGCGCCTGTTCACCTGCCAATCGCCCCAGGCGCTGCCGTTGGGCATGTTGTTCACAGCGGTGGGGATCGGTGCGTTGGTGGGAGCGCTTTTGGTGGCGGCGCTGCCCGATAACAGCCGCCGGGGCGTGTGGTTGACGATTGGCAACCTGGGTTTTCCAATTATGCTGATCCTGCTGGCAGTTTCCCGGTCGTTTGTGCTCTCGCTGCTGGTGGTAACGGCGGCGGGGTGGCTGTTTGTGTGGCAAAACGCCCTGGCCAACACCCTGTTGCAAATAGCCACGCCCGACGAGGTGCGCGGGCGAGTCATGGCCCTCTACACGATGGTGTTCCAGAGCATGATGCGCATGGGGGCGTTGCAGGCGGGCTTTAGCGCCGATTGGATCGGCGCGCCGCTGGCCCTGGCAGCCGGTTCGGTGCTGGCGCTGATCTATGGAGCCTGGGTGGCAGTGTTTAAGCCGGCGGTGCGAAGGCTTTAGAGACTGTTTAATAATCTGTATTTATGATGAAAAATGTCGTTGCGAGGAGCCTGAGGCTTTGTGAAGGCGACGACCCTGGCCCGGCCAGGGCGAAGCAACCCCCAAAGTGGCTATCGCAACCCTCTTGGAGGCTGCTTCGTCGCACACATGCCCTGGCGGGCAGTGCCAGGGAGGCCTCCTCGCAGCGACATATGAACTAGGGTTTTTAAATAGTCTCTTAAGCTCTGGGGTAAAACAAGACCTGTCAGGCTTCTTGGTTGTAGGCACTTTTCGCGGGTAAGAAACCCGCGCTACAGAGATGCGGTAAAACAAAACGTGACAGGTTTTCAAAACCTGTCACGTTTCTCGGTAGTAAGCGATTTTCGCAGGGATGGAACCCGCGCTACGCGGCGCT
>JAEXTI010000222.1 GCA_023406965.1 Chloroflexota bacterium | reverse complement strand
GTGGTGATGAACAAAACCTTCTTGGTCGCCACCTCTTCTTTTTGCTCAAAAATCAAACGCTGATCGGTCAGATACAGCACCCCTTCCGGGTCATCCTTCTCTTCTTTGCCATTCGGGCACCACACCGCCTTGACCGCCATGATCCCGCCTTCGGTGGGCAGCAGTTTGAAGGTCGCCTCGGCCAGTTGATCCAACATCCATTCAATCTTGTTCAGTTGAGCTTCAACCTCATCCACCTGGCTGCGCAGCGAGTCATACATCCCATCCACCGCTCGCGCAGCCGCCGAAGCCCGGCTCTTCACCATATCAATCTCCGCGCTCACCGAATCCGCCAGGTTTTTGCCCATCGCCGGACTCGAGCGCATTCCCACCAACTGAGTCATTTTGGTTTCCAGCGAGCGGAATGAGCCGCTCAATTGAGCCGCCTGTGTGTTCAATTGCGTCTGCACGCTAGGGGCCAGCCTTTGCCACTGCCCGGCAAACTGAACGGCCTTCTCTTCCAGGTCTTTGTCAAACACATACCCTTTGGTGCGGGCATCCTTGATCCGCTGGGCCAAATTGACAGTCTTGGTCTGCATGTCTTCCACGGCGTCGCGAGCGCCCTGCAGGCGCACCTCGCTTTGCAGCCATCCCACCTGGGTTTTCAATGAATCGACCTTGCTGGCAAATGCTTCGGCTGGTGATTTGTCTGCCATTGCGTTCCCCTTCCTCAAGAAGTCTGTATAGGATAATCTGCTTTCAAAAAAGCCCGAATTTGGGAGGCGCCGGGTAGTTGGCGCCCGCGCGCATCTCAAATTCGGGCACTCTTCCCATCAGCTAATTCAAACAGCGGATAAGGTTCTACCCTAAGTATACACTGGAACGCCCATCCAAAAGGGTCTGGGCGCCGCTGTCAATTTACGGCTCGTCGATGAAGAAGTACTCGAACTCCACCTTCACCGGCATTTCGGCGTACGAGGTTACCCCAAAGCCAACCTGCCCTTCGCGGTGGGTGGCATCTTTCACAGAGTAAGCCTTTTCCCCGTTGATGTAGAAGGTCAAACTCTGTCCCTCACACAACGCGCCGTAGATGTTCTGAGCCTTGCCCATGTTGATGTTCTTCGAGCCGCCATTGTACAGCGAGGTGTATTTTTCGGCATCTGAGTCATACCGCCAGATGTACCACAGCCCATTGCTCTGAATGGCAAACTCATACCAGCCTTCGTCGCTGGCGCGGCACAACAAGGATACATCCATAGTGTTTGCCCCGCGGTTCTCGATGGCTACTTCCGTATACACGTCTTCATAAATCCACGGATCATAGGTCACATAGACAGCAGTTTCTTCTGAGGCAATATCGAAAATGAGCTTATCGTCTTCAGGATAGAGCTCATACCCGTTGTCATCACCATAATTCGTGAAGTACGTGTAATTCCCCAGGTCGCCGCCGAACTCCTCGAGATAGTAGACGGGGGCTTCATCTTCCACCGGAGCCGAAGTCGGCAGGTCAGAAGAGGCTTCGGTCGGCTCTTCCACCGGTTCGTCGGTGGGAATCGCGGTCGGCTCGGGGGCCTTCGTAGGCTCGGGCGCTTTGGTGGGCTCGGGAGCTTTTGTTGGCTCAACTTCCACCGTCGGCTCGGGCGGAAGTGTAGGGGTGGCTTTGTCGCTGGTCGGCGCCGCGCACGCCAGGGTCACCATTACCAAAACAACGATCGGCAACAGCATCTTTAGCTTCATCTCTTCTCTCCTCGTCCGGCTTCCAACCGGAGATAATATTTATCGAATTCTAACATATCCGCCTATGGAAATCTCTTATCACTTGGTTAACAATTGCTCCGCGTAAATTCGACGGATCGTTTCCTCCAGCGGCGGGCGGCGCACCTCCAAATCCACCACCTGAAAGCGGGCCATCAACTGCTGCACCAACTCAGCCGTGGTTTGTTCCCGGTGATTAAACTGATACAGCGCTTGCCGCCCCATCCGCTGCGGCGCGGGCAGCCCCGCCACGCTCACATCCGGGTATTCCTCTTCAAAATCCACCTTCAGCGTCCAGGCGCTCTCAAAGCGCCCATTCAAGGCCGCCAAAGTGCCGTCATAAAGCAGCCTGCCATGATCCAGGATCATCACCCGCTCGCAAAGTCGCTCCACGTCGGTCAGGTCGTGGGTGGTCAGCAACACCGTCACCCCGCGCCGGCGATTAACATCCAGCACAAAGCGGCGAATGTGCTCCTTGGCCACCACGTCCAGCCCAATGGTCGGCTCATCCAGAAACAGCAGCTTGGGCTCGTGCAGCAGCGCCGCGCACAAATCAGCCCGCATGCGCTGGCCCAAAGACAACGAACGCACCGGTGTATTAATGAACTCATCCAAATCCAACATGCGCTTGAACTCGGCCAGGTTGGAGCGGAAGCGCTCCGCGGGAATTTCGTACATGGGTTGGAGCAGTTCCAGCGAGTCGATCACCGGCAGGTCCCACCACAGCGTGGGCCGGTTGCCAAACACCACCCCGATCCCGCGCACGTAGCGCTCGCGTTTCTCCCACGGCGCTTGCCCATCCACGCGCACCTCGCCGCTGGTCGGCACCAGCAGCCCGGTCAGCACCTTGATGGTGGTCGACTTCCCGGCTCCGTTCGGCCCCAGATAGCCCACCAATTCGCCCGCCTGGAGTGAAAAGCTGACTCCCTCCACCGCCTGCACGCTGCGGTAGCGTGGCGCGAACAGGTTGGCAATCGAGCCGCCCAACCCGGCCCGCCGCACCAGCACTCGAAACGTCTTGCGCAAATCTCTTACCGCAATGATCTCGCTCATTTCAACTCCCCGTGCTCTGGTAGTGTTTCAGCCCATAGCGCCAGAAGCGCAGCGCCAGCCATAGCATTCCGCATCCCACCACCGGGGCGAGGAACGGTGGCCAAACCGGCAGCCCCAACGGATCGGTCTTATCCAGGAAAAACAACGCCGGATAATAGCTCAAGAAGAAAAACGGCAGAATATATGTGAAGATCACCCGCAACGAGCGCGGATAAATGGAGGCCGGGTAACTCATCAATTCCACCCCGCCGTAAGTCAAGATGTTGATCGCCTCCACCCGCTGGATAGTCCAGATGGTCAACGTGCTTCCGGCAATGAATAGCGCCCCCATCGCCACCACCTGGCTGGCCAGCACCACCGGCAAAAACAACACCTTCAGTGGTGTCCAGGCAATGTCCACCAGGAAAAAGGACAGTATCCACACCGCCGCCCCCTGCAAAATTCGTCCCAGGCGGCGCAGGACAAAGCGGTGCCCCATGATCTGCACAGCAGGTGGTACCGGGCGCAGAAGGATCTGGTCCAGGCGGCCTTCGCGCACCAGGCTTGAGAAATAATCGTAATCGAAACCGCTAAAGACCATATCCATCACACCGAAGGAGGTTTCTGCCAACCCGTATAAGAAGGCCAACTCACCCAATCCCCACCCGCCGATATTGCCAAAGCGCTCCAAAATCAGGTACAGCGAGGCAAACATCGCAGCGTTCACCACCATCGTAGAAAATAAGTCGACCCAGAAAGACAGGCGAAAGGTCATCTGCGAGCGCAGATCACAACCCACCAGCCGGAAGTACATGCCCAGGTTTCTCAGCATTAGCCCCCCTGAATGACCAATTTGCTCAAGCCCCGGCGCAACACCCACCGCGCCAGCAGCCACAGCGCCGCCAGCCAGCCCACCTGGGCCAGCAGGGCGGAGATAACTACAGGCCCCTTCAACAGCCCCATAAAAATTTCCATAGGGGTATTAAATATGGAAGGGAAGGGAGTGAGCGCGCCCAGGCGGCTGAACCAATCTGGATAGAGCCTCATCGGCATCAAAAAACCACTGAACATCATTAACACGGTATAAGCAGCGCGGCCAATCCCGCGCGCGTCCGGCGTCCAAAAAGCCGTCAGGTTCACCAGGAAGCGAAAGGCATAATTGACGCCCCACCCCAGCAGCAGCGACACCAGCCCCAACCCCCATTGTCCAATCGTGGCAGGCATCACCACCGGATAGAACATGCTAAACACCGCCACCAGCACCACTCCCCGCACAACCAGGTTGACGAGGGAGGCGCCAAAATCCCGCGCCATCCAGTAAAAGAACAAGTCCATCGGCCGGGCCAGGTCGGCCCCAATGCTGCCGGTGTAAACCGTATTCATCACATCATAAGTACCAAAAATGAACAGGAAGGCAATGAGTGCCTGAGAGAAAGCCACAAAGGTCAGCCCCTCGGCCTGGGTCATTCCGTTCACCACCGGCTGCACCTGGAATAGCGCCAGCAAAACCGCCGCTCGCAGCAGCCCAAAGAAGAAATTGGTCGCCAGCCCGGCCAGCAGCGCCGTCCGGTAGGTAACCTGTTGCAAGATCGACAGCTTCATCACGCGGAGGTAAAGGCGCATCGACTCCATTTTCTACTCGGGTGGAACAGCGGAGAAAAAAGAAACACATCCCTCAAGAACTTGTGGGATGTGTTTCTCTCGATATACGGTTTTAAGTTATACAGTAATTTCGTCAGCGGCGGCGGGGAGTTGAACTCCAGCGGCGCGCAGGGCCTTCTTCATATCAATGAGGGACTTGCGACCGAAACCATCCACTGCCAGCAAATCGGCTTCGCCCTTTTCGAGCATCCCCACAACCTGGAGGATAGTGGTGATGCCGGCCTTGGCCAATGCTTCGGTGGGGCGCGAGCCGAGGTTCAACTCGGTCAGCGGGCGATCCAGCGAGGTGCGCGCATCATCGCGCGACTTCTGCTGGTCCACAAAGCTCTGGCGAGCCTGCAGCTTGCGATAGAAGCGGTCCACCTGGCCTTCGCGGTCCACAATGCGAGCCTGTTGGCCGGTGTAGAACGGATGGCACTTCGAGCACACCTCGGTTCGAATGACCTTCTTGGTCGAACCGGTCGTCCAGGTGTTCCCGCAGGAGCAAATCACCTGAGCGTCGGTGTAAAAAGTCGGATGAATACCCTTTTTCATTTCATTCCTTTCGCCTGCAACCGTCAACCTTCCCGGAAGACGCTGCAGGACCTCCGGACAAACTAAGCAGCTTCCACGGGCTCAGCGGCTTCAACCGGCTGAACGCTGACCTGCTTGCGGCCATTGGGGAGAGTCTCGTACACGACCACGCCTTCCGCAACCGCGAACAGCGTATCGTCTTTACCGACCTTGACGTTCAGGCCGGGCTTGATGTGCGTGCCGCGCTGGCGGACCAGAATATTGCCCGAGAGCACTTTCTGACCGGCATAGCGCTTGACGCCCAGCCGCTGCGAATTGCTATCGCGACCGTTTCGGCTAGAACCACCACCTTTTTTGTGCGCCATAGCTCTACTCCATTTCGATAGAATTTACGAGTAAACGGGTGTACTGCTGGCGATGCCCGGTCTTGGAGCGGATGCGCTTCTTGGGGCTGTAATGGAACACGTAAACCTTGGGGCCTTTGTAATGCTCAACAACGGTCGCGCTAACTGCCGCGCCCGCCACGTTCGGGGTGCCCACAGAAACCTGTTCACCATCTACCAACAGCAGGACGGAATCCAGCTTGACGGGCTGTCCGGCCTCGCTCGACAGGAGGTCCACCTCGATGGTGGCTCCCTCGACGGCTTTATACTGCTTGCCGCCACACTCTACAATTGCGTACTTCATACACACTCCTCAATCTTCACTTCGCCTC
>JAEXTI010000217.1 GCA_023406965.1 Chloroflexota bacterium | reverse complement strand
CCAACGGGGGGGGGCCTTTGGCCCCTCACGTTTGGATGCCTCTCCCCTCCCAGCCAAGGTACCTGTTTGTTGGATTCAAAGAATTGGCTGGGAGGGGGCAGGGGGTGGGCCTGAACCTTGGAAGTCTGAATTCCGTAGGTCGGATTGAGCGAATCCAATTTCCTCTTTTTAATCCAGGAAAGAGCGAAATCCGACACTTTGGGGGCTTGTCGGATTTCGGGCAATCGCCGTGCAACAAATTGGTTCGCCGTTATCCTCTGTGCCGCAGCCCGCCCTCAATCCGACCTACGTAGGGTGGTTTTATAGGGATTGGGTAAAGTGCTAGAATCTTAGATTGGATGTAATCCGCAGAAACCCAGGCCGGCGGCCTCATCGAAACCGCAGATCAGGTTCATGGCCTGGACGGCCGAACCCGCCGCGCCCTTCATCAGGTTGTCGATGGCGGCCATCGCCACCACCCGGTTGTGGGCCGCGTCCAACTCAAAGCCCACATCGGCGAAGTTGCTGCCGGCCAGAATTTTGGGCTCGGGCACGCGATAAATGCCGCGCTTGTCCTTGACCAGGCGCACGAACGGCTCGGCTTCCACCCAGCCGCGGTAGGCGCGCCACAGGTCCTTCTCGGTGACGCCCGGCTTGACCGAAGCGTGCGCCGCGGCCAGCGCCCCGCGCACCAGGTCGACCGAGGTCATGGTCAGGTGCACGTTGGGCAGGCCCAGCTCTTGAATCACCTCAGCGGTGTGGCGGTGGCCAAAGGCCGAGAAGGTGCGGATTACGCCACTGCGCTCGGGGTGATGCGAGCCGGGGTTGGGCGAAGCGCCCGCCTCCGACGAACCCACCTTGATATCCACAATCACCGGCTGGGTGGTGTCGATCAGTCCGGCCTTGACCAGCGGGTAGAGGGCCAGGTTGGCGGCGGTGGCGTTGCAGCCCACCCCGCTGATGTAGCTGGCGCTCTTCATCTCTTCGCGGTGGAACTCAGGCAGGCCGTAGACAAATTTCTCTAGCCAGGCCGGGGCGTGGTGATCCTCGCCGTAGAACTGCTTGTACAGGACCAGGTCCTTGACGCGGAAATCGGCGGCCAGGTCGACGATTTTGGGGGCAATCTGAGCATACTGCTCGATTTTCTTCTGGCTTTCGCCGTGGGGCATGGCCAGGAAGAGCACATCGCAGGGGTCGACCAGGTCGCGGGAGGAGAATTTGAGCTGGGTGCGCTTGCGCAGGTTGGGGTGCTGCTGGTAGACGAACTCGCCCAGGTGGCTTTCGGAGGTGGCTTGCTGCACTTCGACTTCAGGGTGGTCGAGGAGCAGGCGCAGCAGTTCCCCGCCGCCATACCCCGACCCGCCAATAATAGATGCTTTGATCATAACAACTCCCAAGACAAGAAATTCTATCCACGAATTACACGAATTCACACGAATTAGAATTTTGGAATTTTCTTCTTGAAATTCGTGTCATTCGTGTAATTCGTGGAGAAATATCCTAATTCAGAACCGGGTGGGCCGCCACGTTCACTGGGGAGGTTCCGGCGAGCGGGGCGGATCCTGGAAAGGGGGACACCACCGGATGCACGTTGACTTCCCGCCGGCCAACTGCCAGAGTGTAGTCCACAATCACCCCGGCGATATCCACGCCCGTGACCGGAGCCAGGGCATGGAACTCCATGGTGTGGTTCACTTCGTTGACCAGGTAACCCCGGTCGGGGTCTTCGAGGATATCCACCGCCAGCACGCCGCCGCCGACCGCTTTGGCCGCGTTGACGCAAATCTCGTTCAACTCGGGCGTCACCGGGCAGACCGAACCCTGACCGCTGCGGGCGGTGTTGGTGATCCAGTGAGCCGAGGAGCGGTAGATGGCGCACACGGTTTGGTCGCCGACCACGAAGGCGCGGATATCCCGCCCCGGCTTCTTGATGTATTCCTGGATGTAGTAGATGGAGTGTTGGTACGAGCCGAGAGTCTCTTTGTGCTCCAGCACGGCTTCGGCGGCGTCGCGGTCATTGATCTTGGAGAGCAGCCGCCCCCACGATCCAACCACCGGCTTGAGCACCACCGGGTAGCCCAACTCCTCGATGGCCGCCAGGGCGGACTCCGGGGTAAAGGCCGCCTTGATGCGTGGCTGGGGCACGTTGGCCTTGGCCAGCGCCGCCGAAGAGATCAGCTTGTCGCCGCAGGTGGCAGCCACATGGGCCATGTTCACGGTGGGCACGCCCCAGGCGTTGAGGATTTGGGTGGCGTACAGGCCGCGCGCAAACGAAATGCTGCGTTCGAGGACAACGTCCAACTGCGACCAGGGGCCGGGTTGAGTCAGTTCAAAGTGCGCTTCCCGGTCGTCGATGCGTTCATAATCGACGCCGCGCTTCTCCAGCGCTTCGAGCAGCCACTTTTCTTCAACCCGGATGCGGGATAGTAATATTCCTACCTTCATAAGACCTCGCTTTTCAATCGCTATCCGCTTTCAGCTGTCCGCTGTCCGCTTGGGCAGATGAGTTTTATCTGCTCAAAATAGCATTTCTTGTTGCGGAATGAGATGGATTATTCGCCCCAGTCTTCCTGTTCCATGGGGGCCACTTCCACGGTCACCGGGTCGAGGCTGGTCACTTCCAGGTCCACGCCACAATCGGGGCAAACCACGATCTCGCCCACCACCACGTCAATCAGGGTGAGGGTCGCGTCACATTCGGGGCAATTAGCGGTTAAAGTAGTCATTTCAAATCTCCTTAGGAATTTCTTTTCCACGAATTTCACGAATTACACTAATAATTTTTTATTTTTTTTCTTATTCGTGTGAATTCGTGTAATTCGTGGATAGTATGCTTTAGCTTCCGTCGCCGCCGCGGGCGGTTTCGGATGGGGGCAGGGCGCTGCGTACTTTGTGAACTTGCAGGAAGTTCCGCGCCTGCTGGATTTGAACCTGCACGGCAGCCGGGCTGGTGCCGCCGGGTACGTCCCGGCGCGCGGCGGAGGCCGCGAAATCGAACACTTCCAGCACGTCGGCTTCGAACACCGGGCTGAGAGCCTGGAACTCTTCCAGCGGAAGCTGGTCCAGGCGCACGCCGGTTTGCTGGGCGCGCAGGACGACCTTGCCCACCAGGCTGTGCGCCTCGCGGAAGGGCAGCCCCTTGCGCACCAGGTAGTCGGCCACATCGGTGGAGAGCATGGCCGGGTTGAGGGCGGCCTGCATGCGCTCGGCTTTAACGGTGAGGGTTTTGAGCACACCCGCAACCACCGGCAGCATCAGGCACAGGGTGTCGGTAGTTTCAAACACCGGCACCTTGTCTTCTTGCATGTCTTTGTCATAGGCCGAGGGCAGGCCTTTAAGCATGGCCAGTACGCCCGTCAGCCGCCCAATGACCGTCCCGGCCTTGCCGCGGGTCAGCTCCAGGGTGTCGGGGTTCTTCTTCTGCGGCATCAAGCTGGAGCCGGTGCTGTAAGCGTCGGACAACTCGATGAAGCCAAATTCGCCCGAGGTGTACAGGATGAGCATTTCGGACAGGCGGGAGAGGTGCACGGCTACCAGCGAGGCAATGAACAGGTATTCGGCAGCCGAATCGCGGTTGGAGACGGCGTCGATGCTGTTGGGGGTGATGGCTTTGAGGCCGAGTTGATTGGCCAGGAACTTGCGGTCGATGGGGAAGGGCGTTCCGGCAATGGCGCCCGAGCCGAGCGGCAGGACGGCGGTGCGCTCGCGGAGTTGGGCCAGGCGCTGGCGGTCGCGGGCCAGGGGCCAGAAGTGCGACAGCCACCAGTGGCTGAGGAGGATAGGCTGCGACTGCTGAAAGTGGGTGTAGCCGGGCAGGAGGAAGCCCAGGTCGGCTTCGGCGCGCTCCACCAGCGTGGTTTGCACCAGTTTGAGGTAGGCATCCACCCGGTCGATGGCATCCAGTAGCCACAGGACGAAGTCGGTGGCTACCTGGTCGTTGCGGCTGCGCCCGGTGTGCAGTTTGCCGCCCACCGGCCCGGTCAGCTCGGTCAGCCGCCGCTCGATGGCGGTGTGTACATCCTCGTCGGAGGGGGCGTGCTGGAACTGCCCGCCGCGCACCTCGGCCAGGATGTCGGTCAGGCCCTTGACGATTTGGTGCTGTTCGTCGAGGGTGATGACGCCGGCTTTCATCAGGCCTTTGGCCCAGGCAATCGACCCGCGCACGTCCATTTCGGCCATGCGCCAGTCAAACGGCAGAGAAGCGTTGTACTCCCACGCGATCGGGTCCAACCCGCCCGAGAACCGCCCGCCCCATAGTTTACTCATCTGTCACCTCTGAAGAAGTTTTCCACGAATTTCACGAATTACACAAATGTTTCAGAATTTGAAGATTTTGGAAACTGAAATTATATTCTGAATTCGTGAAAATTCGTGTCATTCGTGGAAAAACCTTAATCCCGTTTGAACGTGGAGTAATCCGGGGCATCGTACTCGACCTTGGTCCCGGCGACGATATCGCGCATGGCGGCCACTTTGAGCGGCAGGCCGAAGAGGGTGATGAACCCGGCGGCGTCGCTCTGATCGTAGACCGAGTCTTGCCCAAAGGTGGCGAAGTCCTCGCGGTACAGGCTGTGGACAGACTTGCGCCCGGCGGGGATCAGGTTGCCCTTGTACAGCTTGAGGCGCACCGAGCCGCTGACGAACTTCTGGGTCACATCAAAGAAGGCATCCATGGCCTCGCGCAGGGGGGTAAACCACTGCCCGTTGTAGACCACCTCGGCGTAACGCTGGGCGACCACGTCCTTATAATGCAGGGTGTCGCGGTCCAGGGTGATCTGCTCAAGCTGTTTGTGCGCTTCCATGAGGATGGTGCCGCCGGGGGTCTCGTACACGCCGCGGGACTTCATGCCCACCAGGCGGTTCTCCACCAGGTCGGCGCGGCCAATGGCGTGCTTGCCGCCCAGCTCGTTGAGGGCCCGCACCAGGTTGGCAGGGGAGAGAGCCTTGCCGTTGACCTTGACTGGCACGCCTTCCTCGAACTGGATTTCCACGTACTCCGGCTCGTCGGGGGCATTCTCGGGCGAGACGCTCAGTTTGAACATTTCTTCTTCCGGTTCGGCCCAGGGATCTTCCAAAATGCCGCCCTCGTGAGAAATATGCCACAGGTTGGCATCGCGGCTGTAGATGGATTTGATCGTGGAGGAAACGGGCACGTTGTGAGCGGCGGCGTAGGCCAGGGCGTCTTCGCGCGAGGTGATGTTCCACTCGCGCCAGGGGGCAATCACCTTGAGGCGCGGGTCGAGGGCCATGGCGGTCAACTCAAAGCGCACCTGGTCGTTGCCTTTGCCGGTGCAGCCGTGGGCGAACGCATCCGCGCCTTCCAGGTGGGCCACGTCCACCATGTGCTTGGCGATGAGCGGGCGGGCGATGGAGGTGCCCAGGAGGTAATCGCGCTCGTACTTGGCGCCGGACTTGATCAACTTGAACAGATACTGCCCGGCGAACTCTTCGGTGAGGTCCTCGATGTAAATCTTGCTGGCCCCGCTGGCCTTGGCCTTCTCGGGCAGCCCGGAGAGCTCTTCGCCCTGGCCTACGTCGGCGGTGTAGCAGATGACTTCGCAGCCGTAGTTCTCGATGAGCCACGGGACGATGACGGAAGTGTCCAGGCCGCCGGAATAGGCCAGGACGACTTTCTTGAGTTGGGTTGTTTGGGGTTTCTTCGCCATAATAAATGCTCCTTGGATTGGATGAGAGGGTGGAATCACAAAAAAATAGCCCTCCGGGCGGAGGGCTTGATTTTACTTTTAGGATGTCGCGTTTTAGGAAAACAAGCGAATGATATCCCGGCAGGTCAAGCCGACCTCTCCCAGAGTGTGGGCAGGTTCGGCTTTCGTCGGAGGCGAAGTTCGCGCGGGAATAACATGGGCGCAAATATACTACACGGATTGGGAAAAGTCAAGTGATTTAGGATGTTTCGAAATAGCCCCTGCACGACAGGTTTTAATCCCTGTTCCGTCTTTTTATTCCCGTCCACAATCTAACCTGTGAATGCGATTCTGTTTCTGGTTCATGCCTTTGAATCCAGTGGTACATCAACACTTACAAAATATACTGCCACAGGGCGAGCATATTTCCAACCACTAAGTTTATAACTATCAAAAGCGGGTGAGAACTCAGCCTGGCTAATGTTTCTATAGAAAATAAATTATCGGATATGGGAATGTGGTTCAGAAATATTCCTAGAATCAATTGGATTGCAGAGAAGAGCATGCCAGTACCTATCCCCGCGCAGTTTACCACCAGCACTTTCCCGGGGTGTTGAACAATCATTTTTAGACCATTCCGAATACTCTTCGTAATATATTTTTGGAAAACAACCTTTTCGATGCTGGAAAATCCAATCACATTACTAGCAAGGATTGAGATCGCGAAGAATAAGATCACCACGACGACTATAATGACCGAGGGAAAGCGCAATTCGGCAAAATAACTGGAGACTACCAGTAATAAGAACAGCACAAGAATTGGTAAAGAGCAAAGCAATGATAAGATACCCAACGGCACGATATTTCTCCAGCTAGATTTCCAGATCTCCTCCCATGAGAAAGCCTTTTTAAAGAGAAGCTTGTTCGACACAAGCAATATGGCTGCGATTGTGAAAAAATAAAGTAATAAGGAAATTGGAGATGAAATACAAACGAGCGGTCTCCAAAAATTAGAAAGATAATTTACACCTGACATCAAAATGAACAGAAGACCTAAAATCCACAAAGATCGGTTTTGAAACAAGAAAACCCAGGACTCGATATACAAACGTTTAAGGCGAAATGGTTGCATATCGATTACTGCGGCACTACTGCATAGTTCCGCGCTGACATATCTCAAGGCTTTGCGGACAGCAGGCAGGTCCGGGTCCAGTGTGAGGGCCGTTTCGTACGCCAGCATGGCATCTTCCAACCGGTCGAGTTGATCCAAAATCGACCCTTTCGCAGAATATCCTTCGGCGTAATGTGGAGCGCATTCTATTGCTTGGTCGGCTTCTTCTAAAGCTTTCTCGAGATTACCTTCATCCACGAATGCTTGAGCCTGGTTGAGGTGGCGGTCGGCTTCGTCTTTTCGTTCGTAGTTAGGTACATAACCCAGGCGCTCTAACAGAATCAGGCGGATGGCTTCAAAAGCCTCCTCTGTCCATTCTTCTTTTTCGTGTAGTTGCCAGATTTCGAGCAAATCCTCGGTTTCCCGCAGTGATAATTCTTTTTGAATGATCTCGATGTGTTCTGATTCCATGCTTCCCCCGAAAAGTTTCTTTGGAAAATTATAATTCCTAATCCTGAAATGAAAGCGCCCCGCCAATGCCTCAAATTTTGGTAAGCCAATTTGCTACCCAATCCGAATCCATCCGCGCTAGACGGTTCTTCTTGAGATTTTCTTTCATGATCCAGCGCACGTCTGGATCGGGCTCCCCCAGCCATTTTTCCATGCGCGCCTTGCCTGCCTCCGGCAGGGCCGCCACCGCTACGCTCCAGCAGTATGCCAGACCTTTGCGCAGGGCCAGGAAATCCTCGCTGCGGCGAGAAGGGTTTTTCAGGATGGACGCGGTGATCTGATCGAGGATATCCAGCACGGCCTGGGCGTGGCGCGGGTCTTTCAGCAGGTGCGGCTCGCACAGTCCCGCTGCCGCGGCGCGCTGTTCAAGCGGACTGCCCTGCGCCCACTCTGCCATCTCCACCACCAGGCGGTCCATGTTCGCGTCGCCCAGGCGCTGCAAGGCCATGGCTACGGCCTCGCGAGCGCGCCCGCGTGGGTCGGAAGCGCACGCTCGCAGCTTGGGCAGGAGTTCCATGTGCCCTTCGGCCACCAGCCGCCCCAGACCCAGGATACCGCAAAAGGCCAGGAACTCTTCCGGTGTGTTCACCGGGGCTTTTTCGGCAGTAAAGGTCAACAAGCGTTGGAATAGTTGCAGGTGGCCTTCATCGGCCACAGCCTGCCCCAACTCGATGTTCCCGCGCGGGCCGGGCAAACCGGATTCCCGCAGCAAGAACGCATCCCAATCCTTGAGTGTGCTCAGTTGGGAGCGGTATGCTTGTGCTTTG
>JAEXTI010000198.1 GCA_023406965.1 Chloroflexota bacterium | reverse complement strand
TGCAGGTATTCCTCGGCTCGCTTGCGCGCGGTGATATCGTTGACCGCAACCAGCACCCTGGCAAAGTCTTTTTCGTAGCCGGGCATCACTGTCCAGCGCAGGCTAATGTAGATCGGTTCTCCCCGCAACGAGTAATTGATCCCCTCGCGATCGTATTCCAGCTTTCCATCATACATATCGATCAACTCATCGCGGAAATGCACGCGCATCTCATCGCGGAAGATCTTGTCCAAATGCTCCACCAGTTCGGCTTTCGATGCCGCACCGTACAACTCCAGCGTCTTGCGGTTTACATCAACCACGCCGATTAAGCCCATGCACTCATCCACGAACTCTGGATGCTGGTTCAGGTAAGTACGGAGATCACCCACTCCCTGCTTGCGCAGCCCATCCAGGCGTTGTTTGACCGTCGAGTAATCTTCTTCCCACAGCGAATTGGGCGAATGCTCGAACAAGCCCCGGAAATGCCGCTCACTTTCATCCAGCGCTTCTCGATAGCCCACTTTCTCCCGGCAATCCTCCAGCGCAATCAACACCAATCCGGGCTCGTCTGCTGAAAGAGCGCTGCGAGTCCACCCCATCGGGATCGCCGCCCCTTTCTCTGAAACCAGGCGCGTCTCCCAGGTTTGATCGTGTTCACCGTTCCACATGGCAATCAATTCTTGCCGCACCATGCCACCCTCTTCCCCACGCAAGTAGCTGGGAAAATGGGCCGCCAGCGCCTCGCCGGTGGGCTGCTCGAACAGTTTCAGCGCGCTGCGATTGGCCCGCAGCACCTTGATCCGCCCCAGGTGCGCGGTAATTTCTGTCGGGTGCCGGTCCAGGTAAGCTCCCAAATCCGTTGTGCCCTTGGCGCGCAGTTCTTCCAGGCGGCGCAGAGCCGGGCCATAATCGGCAATTATCAATGGAGATGGAGAGATTTCGAAGATGCGCTCATAGATGGCTTCCATTCGATCAGGTTCCATAGTTCCCTCGTTTTCCCCTGGCTATGATCATTGGATGCCAGGCTCTATGAGAATTGATGTACAGAAAAGCGCCACAACAACTCCTATAGAACCGGATGCTACGTATGAGTGTAGCACATTTCCAATGATATAATAAACGCGCCCCAGGTATGGCGAGACTTTGTAAAGTAATTGAAGGGCCATCACCTTACCTCTCCTTCTGGGAAGGAAACGCAGATCACCACTGAGCAAGAAACACCTCGGAGGATGAATGTTGAGAATTTCCATTAGTTACTGCGCTGTTTGACGCTACACGCCCCGTGCTGTCAGTTTGGCAGCCGATCTCCTCAAGCAGTTTGAAGCGGAAATCGAAACCCTCACCCTCATCCCGTCGGAAGGCGGGCGATTTGAAGTGACCGTCAACGAGCAGATTCTATATTCCAAGCTGGCTACCGGGCGCCATGCCAATCCCGGCGAGGTGCCCAGCCTCTTACAAACTTATCTACTGAAAGGCACATTATGACCAAAAAAGGCCGTGTTTTCTCGGGTGCGCGTCCCACTGGGCGTCAGCACCTCGGCAACTACCTGGGAGCCATCCGCAACTACGTCGCCCTGCAAGCCGATTACGACTGCGTTTACTGTGTGGTGGACCTGCACGCTTTAACCACCATGGAAACCACCCGCGACTTGAAGGAAAACACTTACGAAATGGCCCTGGATTGGCTGGCGGCGGGTATTGATCCCCAGCAGTCCATTGTTTTTGTCCAGTCGCATGTTCGCCAAATCAATGAGCTATTTTTGATTTTCAGCATGGTCTCCCCGCTCGGCAAGCTCACCGACCTGCCTACGTTCAAAGAAAAGGTGCGCCAGCAGCCCCACAACGTCAACCTGGGATTGGTGGGCTACCCCGTTCTCATGGCTGCCGACATCGCCCTCTACAAGGCCGACCTGGTACCGGTGGGCATTGATCAAGCCCCGCACATCGAATACACCCGCGAAACCGTACGTTCGTTCAACTACCGCTACAACACCAACGTGCTGGTTGAGCCGGGCATGAAGGTCACCGAAGTGCCCAAGGTGCTGGGCACCGACGGGCAGCAAAAGATGGGCAAAAGCCTCAACAACCACATCGAGCTGGCCCTCACCGCCGAAGAGACCCAGAAAGTGGTCATGACGATGGTTACCGATCCCCAGCGCGCTCGCCGCACCGATCCCGGCAACCCCGACGTGTGCAACGTGTTCAGCTTGCACAAGGTCTTCTCCTCGCCCGAAGAGGTGGACAACATCAACAACGAATGCCGCAAAGCTGGAATTGGCTGCGTGGACTGCAAGAAGCTGTTCGCTCGCAACCTCAACGCCCACCTGGCCCCCTTCCGTGAGAAACGAACCGCCCTGGCAGAAAAACCTGACTACATTTGGGACGTGCTGCACGATGGCGCCAAACGCGCCGGGGCCATCGCCGAGCAGACCATGCAAGAGGTGCGCGCCGCCGTTGGGCTGCCCGAATAACCAGGAGCAGTCATGTCGTATGCTGCCGCAGTGATGATCGTCCGCCTGGACTTCACCCCCGAAGAGCTGGCTCAAATCGAAGCCATCCTGGCGGCCTGACCCAATCAACCA
>JAEXTI010000169.1 GCA_023406965.1 Chloroflexota bacterium | reverse complement strand
CCATACACCAGGATTGTTAACTCAACCTCAAATTCATCCATCTTGCTCCTTACCTGCACTCCATTACCGGATCTTCGCCCTGATTTCTTCCGCCTCTTGCCTGAGCAGTTGGGTGCGCTGCTCCACGGCTTCAGCCATGCCATTGAATTCTCCGGCCATGTAGCCAATTTCATCATCCCGCCCGGCCAATTCCTGCACTGCTTGCGCATTGAACTTTCCGGCAAATAAACCTCCAGCCGCCTGAGTGAGGGTCTCCAGCGGGCGGTTGATCTGGTTGTACATCAACAATGCCACCGCCAGCGCCAGTGCCAGGAAAACCAGCGGCGCCACAATGCTGCCGATCCAGGCCACCCCATTCAGCGTGTCCACCTGCGCATTGGCATAGTCCAGATAATCGGTTGAACTCTGCGTAACAGCATCCAGGCTCTCGTACATGCCTGGGATGTGCTGATACACTTCAGCGTCCAGGGCTTGTACCTTTTCCCAATCCTCGGCCAGAACGGCCTGCTCAATCTGCTCAACCAGAGGAACCAGAGCGATGCGCCCTTGTTCGTATGCGTCAAGCGCAGAAATTTCTTCCTCAAACATCTGCGGGCGCAAATTCTCCACCATATCTTCCATCCGCGAAGCGTAACCCGTGGCCCGCTCCAGGTTCACATCCGAGCCGTTGGCCTCATAATACTTTAACGCCTGCTCGAACTGCTGGGTCACGCTCACCAGCCGGTAGACCTGCCGGTTCAGCTCAAAGGCAGTCTGGGTCTGGTTGTGCAAGCCAACCATGCGCACGGCATTATACAGGAAAAAGGCCAGCACCACCACGCTGAAGGCGAATAAAATCGTAAACATCCCAAACAATTTGGACTGCAAACTGGTGCGTGTTTTCATTGCTTGCCTCCTTTTTGCTCGTCGCGGAAGAGCTTCAAACGCCGCCGCCGCGATTCATACAATTGCGTACGCAGAGCCTCGATTTCATTTTTCAAGCCCGCATCCCGGGCTTGCACACCCCCAGCCAGCTCGTCCAACGCCCGCGCCAGCTTGCCCGCCGGGCCGCCTTTCTTCAACAGCCCGCCCAGCAATTCCGGGCGGTACTGATCGCCGCCAATGGCCGTGGTGGCGTTGGCCAGGTCGCTCAACGGGCGGGTGGTGGCTGAAATGCGCTGGTATCCCAGCAGACCCAGCACAATCACCGCCGCAAAACCCAGCGCGGCCCACTGCACGCCCAGGTTGGCGTCCGCCGGGAACTCCATGGCGGCAATCAGGCGGTCCTCCTCCATCCAGTCGATGATTTCTTTCAATTTGGCGTTCATCTCATCGTTCTGGAGCGCTGCTTCTTCTTCCAACGCCCAGGCGCCTTCCAGGTCCTGCGCGTCGTATGCGGCAACGATCTGGTCAAAGGTGGCCCGGTGCGTGCTGCGCAGGTCGTTAAATTCGGCAATCAACGAATCCGGCGAATACACCTCGTCCTCATACTCCACCGCCTCGAAATAGCCGTAGTCTGCCATCTCTGTCAAGGCCTCGCCAATGGCTGCGTCTTCGGCCAATGCGTCGTCCAGGTGCGATTGAGCATCCAGATCATACTCTCTTGAGTACACATAGAACGACTCGCTGGTTTGCATGCTGCCCAACCGTTGAGAAATATTGCCCTCCAACTCGGTCAAGGCATATACCCTTTCCATCTCTGTGTCAAAAGGCACAGAGACCTGACTGAAAGAAGCAAATTCGATCATCCCGGCCATCAGCAGAATGATCACGCCCAGCCATCCCAGGGT
The DNA here is from genome assembly GCA_023406965.1 of Chloroflexota bacterium. Next base: position 3,788 of record JAEXTI010000169.1, on the reverse strand, counting down.
ACCCAGCGCTTTAAAGGGGTTAAATTGCGTTTTCATCGTGTTCCTCCCCTATTTGCTTTCCATGACGATCGCGCCATTCCAGTCCGGCGGCAGCGGGCGATCTACCCGGTCGGCGCACTGCTCCAGGTACATCCTGGCAGTCTTGTCGCCAGGATCCTTGGTCTGAACGCGGTAAAAGGCCTGCCCCGCCTCGCGGAACTTGCCCTGCGCAAACAGCGCCACGCCCTGCTCAAAGTCGGTGCGGGTCTCTTCCCGTTTTACAATCATCTCACTGTTCAGTCCATCCAGAATCTCGTACAACCCCAGCGGGTCCACCCGTCCTTTCACCACTGCCTTGCCCAGGTAGCGCATTCGATACGTTACCGGCTGGGGCAATTGGTCCAGCGTGTCCTGCGAGATGATCATCGACGTGCCGTAGAATTTATTCAGCCCCTCAATGCGAGAAGTGAGGTTGACGTTGTCAGAGAAGGCGTCGCCCTGCATGCGCAGGCTCTCCCCGATCATGCCCACCATCATCGGCCCGGTGTGAATGCCAATCCCCACTGAAATCGGCCCCAACCCGTGCGCCTTGATGCGCTCGTTGAACTGCTGTACGGCAATCCCCTTCTCAATCCCCGCCTTCACTGCGTCATCCACCCCGTAAGGGAAGATGGCCATCATGCCGTCACCCAAGAACTTGACGATAAAACCTTCATGCTTCTGGATCAGCGGGCTGACCAGTTCCAAATACTCGTTAACAAAGTCGAAGTTTTCTTTGGCTGTCATGCCTTCCGACATGCTGGTGAATCCGCGAATATCTGAGAACATGACCGCCATCTCCGCGCTCACATGGTCGCCCAATTGCACGTCGGTGATGCTCGGTTTCTCCAGGAACTCCAGGTATTGCACCGGGATGAAGCGTTTGGCCGCCGTGAGGAACTGTTCCTTCGTGCGGTTTGACGCGCTGATCGACTCGGCCATGCCTCCCACCGCGCGCGCCAGTCCGCCCAAATCATCGGACCGCGCCTGGTGTCGCCGGAGCATCTCCGGCTGGTAGGTGTTGTTCTCAAACGCCACCACCGCCGAAGTCAACCCATCCAACGGCTCGGAGATGTTCAGGGTCACGTACACGCCCCACACCACCAGCGCCGCCGCCAACACCAGCGCCACCATGCCGGTGATGGCGTTGGTTTGCGTGCGTTCTTCCAGGTAGCTTACCTGCTGCCGGAGGAATTCAACATCCAGGGCATTCAGGTTCTGCACCTCGTTTTCCAACTGCGCCGCGGCGGGGTCCAACTCATCCAGCATCAAAGCAGCGGTTTCTGAGCCCAAATCATCGTTCCAGGCCTTGTCCATGAATTGGTCTCGCGTTGCGGCCCAGGAATCCAGGCTGGCATTTAAACCCGCCAGCACTTCATCCTCCCAAACCAGCTCCTGGGAATATACATAATCATAAACATCTTCCAGGTAGCGGTATTCATCGCCGTATTCTTTCATCCGGCTATTTTCGGTGAGTAGGATGTTCTTCGTGGCGACCTGGTTCTTGAGTATTGCCGCGCGCGCATCGGCATGCTGCTCGAGCGAGATGGTCAGGTCTTTCAGGTACGCCAACTCTTCCTGCATCGCGGCCGCATTGATCACACCCACTACCGCGGTGATCACCGCCAGCAGCGCCAGCGCGCCGGTCAAGGCGGCAATCCTGGCCTGCGTCGATTTGAACTTGAACCATTTCATCATGTTTTCTCCCTGGGTTGGTTTGAGGGACAGTTATTTGGGAATCGGCAGATACATTGCCATCCTCCATTATATATGCGAGTGCAGCTTCCTCCGCACTCATGTGCATGACATCCGTTTGCAAAATGCTTACAATACAAACGAAAGCAGCCGGTAAGTATTTTCGGCCTGCAAAAAAATCTTACCTGACTTGAAGGACCCTCTCATGACCGAAATTCGCTCTCCCCAACGCCTGTGGCTGGTTGCCCTCATCATCGCCTGGGCCGTCGATTTACTCTTCTGGAACACCCCCGCCGGGGTCTCTTACCTCATCTGGATCGCCCTGGGAACGGTAGGCATGTTTGCCCTGGCCCTGAGTGAAGTCCGTCGCCCACCGGCGGCCTCCTACGTGCTGGCCATCATCAACCTGGCCCTGGCAGCCACCCTGCTCCTGCGCAGCGAACCCTTCACCTGCTTTCTGGGCGGGTTCATCTCGCTCATCGGCAGCGGCATGTTGGCCATGACCCTCACCACCGGGCATTGGCTGCGCTTCCGCCTGGGCGATATCATCATCGCCATGCTGACGATGGTTGCCTCGGGCATTGTGCGTGGTGGTGAACTACTCACCCGGCGCACTGCGCCGGCTGGATCTGACGCTGAGGCCCCCGCGAGCAAGGGCGGTACCCGCCGGCACTTCTTCCCCATTCTTCGCGGCCTACTGTTGGCCCTGCCGGTAGTGGCTGTACTGGCAGGTTTGCTGGCCTCCGCCGACCTGGTCTTTGCCGAGCGGCTGGAAGGCTTGCTGGATATCTTCAAACTCGAAAACCTCTTCGAATACATCTTCCGCCTCGGTTATGTCCTGGTGCTCACCTACGTCTTCGCCGGGCTGCTGGCACAGGCCCTCTCGCCCAAAGGCTCAACTGAAGCGCCCAACCCCCACGAACCCTGGAAAGCGCGCTTCCTCGGCTCCACCGAGACCTTTATCATCCTCGGCAGTGTGGTGGCTTTGTTCGTCTTCTTCCTGGCCATCCAATTCCAATACCTGTTTGGCGGGCAATCCAACATCACCGCCGCGGGTTTCACCTACTCGGATTATGCCCGTCGCGGCTTCTTCGAGTTGGTGGCCGTCGCCGTGCTCAGCCTGAGTCTATACCTGCTCCTCAGCGCCATCACCCGCCGCACCGAAGCCCGCCAGCAAACGACCTTCTCCGGGCTCTCCATCTTGCTCATCGCCCTGGTGCTGGTCATCCTGGTCTCAGCGCTGCAGCGCCTGCTGCTCTATGAACAGGCCTATGGCTTCACCCGTCTTCGCACCTACACGCACATCTTCATTCCCTGGCTGGCCCTGCTCCTCCTGGTCACCATCGTCCTCGAAGCAATTCGCCGTCCCGGCCACTTTGGTCTGGCCCTGGTGCTGTGCGTATTTGGCTTCAGCTTCACCTTCCCCATCCTCAACGTGGACGGTCTCATCGCCCGCCTGAACCTGGATCGCGTCCGCGCCGGACAGGTGGTTGAGTCGAATAACATGCGCGGCGAGGCCGACCTGGACGCTCACCACCTCACCGATCTCTCCGCCGACGCGGTGCCCGTCATCGCCGCCGCTTATGCCGACCCGCGCACCGGCGCCGCCACCCGCGAACAATTGGGCGCGGTGCTGGCCTGCCACAGCCTGAAGCTAGATAACGCCCCCGATTGGCGCTCCTTCCGCTTCCCCGAAGCTACCGCCCGCGCCATCTTCAACCGCCTCGATTTGTCTGAATACCTCGACGGCGAAGGCGTCAAACTCAACGGTGAACCATTCAACTGCTACTGGGAGTACATGGACTAATCCTGGACCCCTGGAGAAATTTTTCTCTTCGTAGTGGCACGGGGATATGCGCAAACCGGACCGGCCCATCAAGCCACCCCGTGCCTTCTTCCTTGCGGGCACGAGGGTTGACTGAAAGTTTACCGGTTTTGCAAATCCTCGTGCCCCTACCAGCCCGGTTGGCGGTTTTCACTCAAGTTCTTCTTTGTAGGTAACTACTCAGCCAGAAGCAGAAGAGGCCTGCATTTTATGTGTATTTGGGGTGGAAAGCACCCCCCATACCCAAGAA
>JAEXTI010000124.1 GCA_023406965.1 Chloroflexota bacterium | reverse complement strand
TGGCTGTGGGGCAGGGCAACGCCTTGCGCGTGTGGGATGTGTCCAGCCATGCGGCGCTGGCGCAATTGGAGGCAGGCACAGAGGGTTTGCGCGCGGTGAGCTTCTCTCCGGATGGCACGGCCGTGGTAGGGTTGGATAACGCCAACGTTCTGCACGTCTGGCGGGTGGGGCCATAAACTCGGGGGTCTTCGGGGAGTGTCGGACAGGTGTGCTATAATCGAATCGTAGCTACTCACCGTATCGTAGGGGCAATTCATGAATTACCCCTACGATACGGTGAGCAGATACATCGAATCTGAGGAGATGATCTGTGCCCAAGCAAGGGAAAACGCCCGCCAAACCTGCCTCGCGTGACCGCAAACCAGCCGCTACCTCCGGGAGAGGCTCTGCCCGGTCGACGACTCATTCAACCACCCGCGCTCCTGCGCGGACTCGCAACAACCCGGCAGCCAAACCGGCCTCTCGCCCCGCGACTCGGACGACCACGCGGACTTCAACCCGTTCCACCCGCTCGGCTGCGCCCTACCCGGTGCAGCAAGGCAATTGGTGGACACGGCTTTCCCCCGAGCGGCGCATGGATGTTATCGGGATCATTCTGGCACTGGTGGGGTTCCTCTCCATCCTGGCGTTGCTGTCCAAGCAAAATAGCGCGCTCACCGGCTGGTGGGTGACGGCATTAAAGCAGACGGCAGGCTGGGGGGCGTTCTTGCTGCCCGCCGGGTTGTTCCTGTTAGGGTTGTGGTTGCTGCTGCGTAACGTCGAAAGTTTTCCCAGCCCTTCCGGGGTGCGAATTGCCGGGCTGGTGTTGCTTTTCTTGAATATCGTTACCATTTTGCACCTGGCCAACGGGGGCGGGTTTGAGTTGGCCGCAGAGGGCAAGGGCGGCGGCTACCTGGGCGGGGCTTTCGAGGGCCTGCTGGTTAGCTCTCTGGGAACGGCGGGCGCAGTGGTGGTGGTGACGGGCTGGCTGCTGGTGGCGCTGGCCTTGACCCTGGATATTTCGGTGGCAGACATTTTTGCGTTCTTCCAGCGCATGGGCGAAAACCTTCGCGATCGCTGGCAAGCTGAGCGCGAATTGACTTCGACTCATCGGGAGGCGCCCGCTCCGCTTTCACCGGGGCAGTTGGAAGAGGAAACCTGGGTGGCTGCTCCGGGTGAGCTGCCGCCCGACTTCCGCCCGCTGCCAAGGCGTAATGGAGCTCCGGCCCCGGCTGGGTCTCGCTCGACCGGCGGAGGCAACGCGGGGCGCGGTCAGAACGTGCCTGCTGCCAGTGGTAGCGAGCGTGCTGCGCAGCCGCGCTCATCTGCCGCAGGAGCGGCTGCTTCCGGCGGGCCCCAGACGCAATCCGCCGCTCCATCCTGGGTGCTGCCAAACATCGCCGAAATTCTCGACCCGCCCACCGTGGAATCGGTGCGCAGTAATGTGGAATATGAGCGGTCGAAGCTAATCGAAGACACCCTGGCATCTTTTGGCGCGCCGGTGCATGTGGTGGAGGTTCATCGTGGACCGACCATTACGCAGTACGGCGTGGAACCGGACTTCATCGAGACGCGCTCCGGGCGAACCCGCGTGCGGGTGGGCAAGATCGCGGCGCTGGCCGACGATCTGGCCCTGGCCCTGGCGGCCCAACGTATTCGCATCCAGGCGCCGGTGCCAGGACGCAGCTATGTTGGCATCGAGGTGCCCAACGCCGAGGTGACCCGCGTGATGCTGCGAGAGGTGATTGAGAGTGAGGGCTTCCAGAAGCTGCGCTCGCCACTGCGCTTTGCCCTGGGCAAGGATGTGGCGGGCAAATCTATCTCCTACGACCTGGCCTCTATGCCACATTTACTGGTGGCAGGCACGACCGGTTCGGGTAAATCGGTGCTGGTCAATGCCATCCTGGCGTGTTTCCTGCTGAACAATTCCCCGGCGGATTTGCGCATGATCCTGGTGGACCCGAAACGCGTGGAGTTGACCGGTTACAATGGCATCCCGCATTTGCTGGCCCCGGTGATTGTGGAGGCCGAGAAGGTGGTGGGCGCGTTGCAGTGGGTGCAGCGCGAGATGGACGCGCGTTATCACCGCTTCTCGCAGTTGGGCGTGCGCAACATTCAGGAACACAACAAGAAGCAATCCCCGCCACTGCCTTACCTGCTGGTGCTGGTGGACGAACTGGCCGACTTGATGATGCTGGCGCCGGACGAAACCGAGCGCAGCCTGACGCGCCTGGCGCAACTGGCCCGCGCTACGGGCATCCACCTGGTGCTGGCCACCCAGCGCCCGTCGGTGGACGTGGTGACGGGTTTAATCAAGGCGAACTTTCCGGCGCGCGTGGCTTTTGCGGTGGCTTCCGGCATCGACAGCCGCGTGATCCTCGATCAGCCTGGGGCCGAGCGCCTGCTGGGACGCGGCGACATGCTCTTCCAGGCTCCTGATTCGGCTGCGCCGGTGCGCTTGCAGGGTGTGTTTGTTTCGGACCCTGAAATTCAGCGCACGGTGGATTACTGGCGCGTGCAGGATATGAACATCCGGGCGGCGCGCCAGGGCTTGCCGGTGGGCACCTCGATGGCTGAACCGGTCAATATGGACGTGCCGCTGAGCACGCCGATGCACCAGGGACCGTTGTGGGATGAGGAAAGCAGTGGTAAGCCCGAAGACCCAATCATGGAGAAAGCTGTGGCGCTGGTGCGGCAGGAAGGCAAGGCGTCCATCTCGATGTTGCAGCGCAAGCTGGGCATCGGTTACACCCGCGCCGCGCGCCTGGTGGACGCGATGGAGGAGAAGGGTGTGGTAGGGCCAGCCCAGGCCACTTCGCAAATGCGTGTGGTTCTGCCGGAGGACGAGTAGATTACTGACACAAAAACGCCCCGCGATACTGCGGGGCGTTTTTTGTGTCAGAACGGGAAGCTCACCGAATCATCAGAATGCGCACATCCTGGCGGTCGAGGCGCAGGAGCAGGTAGAAGGACAGTGCCAACCCGGCCAGAATGGTCACAACGGCCAGTAAGTTGGCTCCGCCTTGCGCGTCGAAGCTGTTGGTGAAAAACATCATCAGCCGAATGATCACGTTCATGCCTTGCACAAAGATGCTGAAGGTGAGGGCCAGACTGAAGCCGCGCCAGAGCAGGTAACCGAGGATGGCGAACAACACCAGAACTACCACCAGCACGCCCGCTCCGGCTCCCAGGGTTTTGGGAGGATAGAGCAGCACCGCCAGAATCGGCAGGATGAAGAAGAACAGAATTCGTTCAAAAGTTTTCATGGGGTTCTGCCTTTCTTTTAGCCGTGTCCGCCGAGGTAAGCCTCGATGACGGTGGGGTTGTGCAGCAAGTCTTGGGCGGGGCCTTCGTTTACCACCGAGCCGGTTTCCAACACATAACCCCGGTCAGCGATGGAGAGGGCCATCTGGGCGTTTTGTTCGACCAGCAAGATGCTGGTGCCTTGTTCGTTGATGTCGCGGATGATCTCGAAGATCTGCTCGACCAGGATGGGGGACAGGCCCATGGATGGCTCGTCCAGGAGGAGCAGGCTGGGGCGGGCCATGAGCCCGCGGGCAATGGCCAGCATTTGCTGCTCGCCGCCCGAAAGCGTGCCGCCCAGTTGCTTCCGGCGTTCGCGCAAGCGGGGGAAGCGCTGCAGCACAGACTCGAGGTCTTCCGCGATACGGGCTTTATCGTCGTGGATGAAGGCGCCCATCTCAAGGTTTTCCATCACCGTGAGGGTGGCGAAGATCTTGCGACCCTCGGGCACCTGCACGACGCCCAGCTTGACGATATCCTGGGGCTCGATGCGAGCGATTTCTTTATCCTCGAAGCGAATGTGGCCGGTGCGGGTGCGCAACAGGCCGGAGATGGTGTTGAGCGTGGAGGATTTGCCTGCCCCGTTGGCTCCAATGAGGGTAACGATTTCACCTTTCTCGACGTGAAAGCTGATTCCCTTGAGCGCGTGAATTGCGCCGTAATAAACGTTGAGATCGTGTACGTCCAGTAACATGGGCTACTTCTTCCGGCGGAATTTTTCGGAGAGGGCGGCCGCGCCAGGGCCAAGATAGGCTTCGACCACGCGGGTGTTGGCCTGGATTTCGGCCGGATTGCCGCGGGCGATGACTTCGCCAAAGTCCATCACGGTGATGTGTTCGCAGATGCCCATGACCACGCGCATCTGATGTTCGATGAGGAGAATGGTGAGTTTGAACCGGTCACGGATGAAGTGGATCAAATCCATGAGGGCCACGGATTCGTTCGGATTCATTCCGGCGGCAGGTTCGTCGAGGAGCAGCAGACGGGGTTCGGCTGCCAGCGCGCGGGCAATTTCCAGGCGGCGCTGCTCGCCATAGGGCAGGCTGGAGGCAATTTCACCCTGGCGGTCTTGCAGGTTGAACACCGAGAGGAACTCCTGGGCGCGCTCGGTCAACTCGCGCTCTTTGACCTGGAATTTGGCGTTGTGCAGGATGCCGTCCACCAGGCTGTACCCGGCATGGGGGTGGTAAGCGATGCGGACATTGTCCAGCACGGTGAGGGTGGGGAACAGGCGAATGTTTTGGAAGGTGCGGGCAATTCCCATCTGGTTGATGCGGAACGGCTCTAACCCGGTGATTTCCTGGTCGCCAAAGTCAATTTTGCCCGCGGTGGGGGTATAGACGCCGGTGATCATGTTGAACACGGTGGTCTTGCCCGCGCCGTTGGGGCCAATGAGTCCGGCCAGGTCGCCCTTTTTGAGGGTTAGATCGAAGTTGTTGACGGCGCGCAGGCCGCCGAACTGCATGACGAGGCCGGAGGCTTGCAGAATGGTTTCGCGGTTGTCAGCGCTCATTGGGCTGCCTCCTGGGGTGCTGCGGCGGATTCTGCCGCGGGTTTCTTTTTGAGGGGGGGAAGCAGTTGGCGAAGGAATGGCATTTCAAAGTTACCAAATAATCCATTGGGTTTGAGGAGCATCATGATGAGTAGGATGACTGGGAAGACCACGAAGCGCCAGTTTTCAAAACCAGGGGGTAGAATTTGGCGCAGAAGCCATTCCACTACCAGCAGGTAAGCGTAGGAGGCGAAGATGGTACCGGTCATGCTGCCCAGACCGCCCAGAACGACCACGATGAGCGGGTCGAAGGAGCGGATGAAGTTGAATGTGTCTGGGTGGAGGAAGGCGTTGACGTGGGCATAGAGGCCGCCCGCCAGCCCGGCGAAGAGCGAGCCGATGACGAAGGTCATGGTCTTGTAGAAGCCGACATCGATGCCCATGGCCTTGGCGGCGATTTCGTCTTCGCGCACCGAGATGATGGCCCGTCCGAAGCTGGAATGGAGCAAGTTGCGGGTGAGCACGACCACGATCATGAAGAAGGCGAACACCGCGAACCAGCCCCAGTCGTCCACCTTGGGGATGCCGATCATGCCACGCGCGCCTTTCATTTCCTCAAAACCCAGCAGGGTGTCGGAGTTATCGAGGAGCACTTTGACGATGATGGAGAAGCCCAGGGTGGCGATACCAAAGTAGTCGGAGCCGAGGGTGAGCACGGGGAGGCCAAACAGGAAGCTGATTTCGGCGGCCACCAGCCCGGCGATGAGCACGGCCAGGATGTAGACGATGGTGAAGGACAGCCAGGAGGGCAGAGCGCCGAGCGCGCTGTTCATAGCGGGGGTCAATAATCCGCCGAGTTTGACAGATACGAACACAAAACCGAACGTGGCCAACAGGTAGATCACGAAGGCTGAGAGTGCGTCCAGGCCGCGCAAGCGGCTGAGGGTGCGGTAGAGGACCATGATGGCGCCGCCAACCAGTATCACCGAGAAGAGCAACACTAACAGGGCGGAAGTGTCCTGATTGTTCGACCAGCGGTAGGTGATGTCGGCAGCCGAGTAAGCGCCAATGGCGTAGAAACCCCACTGGCCCAGCGAGAATTGGCCGTTGAAGCCGTAGATCAAGTTGAGGCCGAGGGAGACGATGGCGAGGACGGTGCCCATGCTGAGGATGGTGGACAGAAAGCTAGTCACGACCCCCATGATCTGGAGAACCTGGATGACCAGATAGAAGCCGATGAGCCCGCCGAAAAAGATCAGTTTGTTGCGATCAATTTTTTTGAACATAGGGCCTACGCTTTCTCCCGCGTCGCTTCACCAAAGATGCCGGTGGGGCGGACGAGCAGCACAATGATCAGGATGGAGAAGGCGATTGCGTCGCGCATGGGTGTGGAGATGTACGCAGCGCTGAGCGTTTCGGCCTGGCCCATGATGAGCGCGCCTACCAGCGCGCCGGGGATGGAGCCGATGCCGCCCAACACCGCCGCCACAAAGGATTTGAGGCCGGGGATGATGCCCATCCAGAACACGACCTGGGGGAAGGCGATGGCGTAGAGCATGCCGGCGGCGCCCGCCAGGGCCGCGCCGATGGCGAAGGTGATGGAGATGACCAGGTTGACGTTGATGCCCATCAACTGCGCGGTCTGCTTGTCATAAGCAACGGCGCGCATGGCCTTGCCGATCTTTGTTCGGGTGACCACATATTGCAACAAGACCATCAGCACGATAGAGGCGACGATGATCAGCAGGGCGATGTTGGAGAAGATCACCGAACTGGGGGGCACTTCGCTGCCCTTGGCCAGCGTTTGGATCCCGGAACTGTTGGCAACCCAGGTGGTCACGTCAAACGGCCGTTTATAAGTGATGTAGTTGGCCGAGAAGACGAACGGCAGAGCGCCAAAATATTCGAGGAAGAAGGAGACGCCAATGGCGGTGATCAGGGCGGAGATGCGCGCGGCACTGCGCAGCGGCTTATACGCTACCCGTTCGATGGTGATGGCCATGAGGGCGCAGACGATCATGGATAAGATCACGACGGTAATTGAACCAATCCCAACTGAAAGCGTGGCGTTCATGTTCGGGAAAAGTTTGCTGGGCCAGGTGTGCAGTTGGAGGCGCGAAATGGCGTAGAAGCTCATGAAGGCGCCGACCATGAAGACATCGCCATGAGCAAAATTGATCAGGCGGACGATGCCGTAAACCATGGTGTAGCCCAGGGCAATGAGCGCGTAAACGAAACCAAGCTGCAGTCCATTGATGACCTGCTGAAGGAAGAGGGAAGGATTCTCAATGAGCGCCGTGCCCATGCGCCAGACCACCACAGCGGCCAGCAGGATGAGCATCAACTTGCCCAATATCTTCTTCTTAATCAGAGACTCAATGAACGGAGGAGTGGAGAGAAAAGTATGAGTGGAGTTCATTACAGCTCCCGAGAAAAAGTGTCTTTCAAGAATTTATGGTTTTCCGCGACCTGGGCCGTGAAAAACCATAAAATCGGGGGCTCAACCTTCCGGTTTGATCCGTGGAACCGGCAAAGCCGGAAGAGAAAGCTGAAAAGAGTTTGTTTTGTCACGGTAAGGGATAGGGGCGGGGGACTGCCCCGCCCCTATCAAATCAGGCGAAATTACGGCGCAACTGAAGCCGAGAAGGATACTTTGCCATCCTTCACAGCGAGCACGACGGCGGATTTGACCGGGTTGTGCTGGGCATCGAAGGTGATCTTGCCAGAGACAGCCTCGTACTCGATGGCGGCCAAAGTCTCGGCGATCTTGGTTGTATCTTCCGAGGTGTCGGCTTTGTCGATGGCGGCAAAGAGCAGGTTGGCGGCGTCGTAACCGAGGGTCGCCAGAGCGTCGGGGGTCTTGCCATCATACTTCTTCTGGTAGGCGGCGACCCAGGACTGCACGATGGGGCGGGTGTCTTCGGGGGAGTAGTGATTGGAGAAGAATCCACCTTCGGCAGCGGTCACGTCGAGGTCGGCGGAATCCCAGCCGTCACCACCCATCATCACAGCGGTCACGCCCTTTTCCTTGGCCTGAGCGCCAACCAGGTTGACGATGTTGTAGTAATCGGGCAGATAGAGGACTTCGGCTTTACTCTCGGCAACCTTGGTCAGGATGGCGGAGAAGTCGGTGTCGGTCTTGGTGTAGGTTTCCTTGCCCAGGATTGTGCCGCCACCATCAACAAAAGCCTTCTCGAAGTTTTCGGCCAGGCCGCGAACGTAGTCGTTACCCTGATCGAACATAATGAAGGCAGTCTTGTAGCCCTGCTCGGCGGCGAACTTGGCCATCACTTTGCCCTGGAAGGGGTCAATGAAGCAGGCGCGGAAGACATACTGCTTGGTGGAGCCATCGGCGTTGAGGGTGACCGTTGTGTTGGTCGAGGTCGGGGAGATCTGGATGATCTTGTTGGCCTCGGCGATTTCGGACACGGGGATGGAGGCGCTGGAGCAAACCTCACCGATGACGAACTTGCCGCCCTCGCCCACGACCTGGTTCATGGCGTTCACGGCCGGGTCGGCGGAGCACTGGCTGTCCTTGACGACAACTTCGATGGTCTTGCCATCAATGCCGCCCTTGGCGTTCCATTCTTCCGCGGCGAGCTGGACGCCCTTGGCGGTGGAATCACCGAATGTCGCCACCTGGCCGCTCATGGGGGCCAGAACGGAGATCTTGATCGTGCCACCACCGGCTGCGCCGGGCTGGCAGGCCGCTAACACCAGAGCGGCAACCAATACAACGAACATAGCAATACGGGTCTTCATCTAGTCATTCCTCCTATGGAATTCGGACTACAGGTTCCGATTATCGCAGTTGGCGCTGCGTTAAATCGCCATATCAAGGAGAACGGAGGGCAATTTGGCGTAAGCCCGGTTCTCGGGGTCTATCTCCTTGGTTGGTAAAGTTAACGGGGGAGTAACGGATTAACTTATACTCCCGGCGATGGCCAAGGTGGTGAACAGGTCGTATCTCTTTGTCTATCGGGTTTGGAAAATTAACGAATCGTATTGTTAACGATTGTCTGAATATATACACTTTTGCCGAATTTGTCAATGGATGAGGTCTCATCAAAAATTAACCCAAAGGGGGCATTTTTATAGCTCCTGGCTATAATTATAGAGGCTTGATAATTTCTTGTCCTTTGCTGAGGGTAAAAATTATGAACTTCAACCCGGCGGATTTGCCTACCAGATTTGAAACAGAGCGGCTGCTGCTGCGCTGTTATCGGTCCGACGATGCGGCAGCTTATTGGCGCATGTTGAGCGAAAACCGGGCGCACCTGCGTGATTTTTTGCCTAAAGAGCTGGAGCCGGCAAAGGGCGAAGGGGATATTCGCGAGCATTTCAAATGGCAGGAGAAGATGTGGCAGCGCGGCGAGATTTTTATCCTGGGGATGTGGGAGAAGGCCGGCGGAACGTTCGTGGGCGAGGTGTACCTGGCAAACCCGGATTGGGATGTGCCGTGTATTGAGGCGGGCTACTTCACGGTGGAACGCCAGGGCGGGAAAGGTTACGCGTCTGAGGCGCTACGCGCGGTGTGCCGGATTGCTTTTGAACGCATGGGCGTGCGGCGGGTGGAACTACAGTGCGCGGCGGATAACGAGAAGAGCGCGCGGGTGGCGCGGCGCTGTGGGTTCACCCTGGAGGGGCGGCTGCGCGAGCGAGACCACAAAAAGGACGGCCCGCCGGTGGACCGGTTGTGGTTTGGGTTGCTGCGTTCGGAATGGTTGGCGTCTTTACAACAAAGGTTGGAATTATGAGACTCAATGGCATTGGCACGACCTTGCTGGGCGTAAGTGACATGGATGAGAACGGTGTGGCAATCGCGACGATGTGGTTCACCTTCCTGTTTTTGCCGATCATTCCGTTGGCGAGGTACCAGGCGCAGTTTCTCCCGCACGAAGGGTCGGGAGTATCATTTGATATCTTGCGGCAAGATAAGTTGGTGTTCAAAGAGGTACTGAAAACTTATTTGTCCGGGTGGATTCTGGCACCCGCCTTGATCCTTGGGCCGATCATTCTGGCGGTGCGGCAGAACTGGGAGAAGCTTGAACTGCCCGAAGGTTGGTACACGCCATATGTGATTTTTGCCATAGCCTGGTTTATTGTGATGTTCCTGATCGTGTTTACTCGCCTGGAGAACCGTTGCCGCCCCAAAAAATCGATGAATATTCAGCGTATCCTGGAGCAGCCGGATGAGGCCGCGGGGGAAGAAGGACAGGTGACAACGCTGGAACAGGCCCCTTTAGAAGAGGTGAAAATGGTGGAAGCGGTGGAGAACTCTGCGGATGAATCCATAACTCACGGAGAGCATGCTACGCCGCAGAAGCCAGGTTCACCTCTGGGCGGAATTTTGTTCGTGGCAGTGTTGGTGGGAAGCGTTGCCCTAACCTTGTATTGGGTGATTGCCCAGACCGGGCCGGCGCTGTGGTTGATCCGGCTGCAAGATCGCTGGTTCGGGGTGTATTACCCCTTTTACACCTTTTTGATCGTTTGGATTGTTATGGTTGTTTTGTTCGCGCTGACTGCGGGGTTGGTTAGCTCGCTGGTAGATAAAGCCCAGGCATTGGCTCGGGAGCATTCTGGGGAATCCCATGAATCGGGAAGAAATCGAGCTTGACAGACTCGCGAATCCTCCTTATAATACCTTTCGCTCAAGCCCCGGCTGAAGTCGGGGCATCCGTCTGTATCCCCAACTTCCCCTCACACCGGCGCAGCGTAGCGCGGGTAGCGAGGCGAAGTGAAGATTGAGGAGTGTGTATGAAGTACGCAATTGTAGAGTGTGGCGGCAAGCAGTATAAAGCCGTCGAGGGAGCCACCATCGAGGTGGACCTCCTGTCGAGCGAGGCCGGACAGCCC
>JAEXTI010000060.1 GCA_023406965.1 Chloroflexota bacterium | reverse complement strand
CGAACCGGTGACGGGCACGAGCGCCTGAGTTTGGCCCTTGCTGCAATCGATCTTCCCGCCATTGGGGCCGAGGATCAGATTGCATCCAGAGCCGATATCGAGCGTGGACACGGAAGCGCGAGGCCGGACACCCGTAACAGGCACCAGCGCTTGATTGCTGCTTCCACAGACAATATCGCCGCCTTTTGCTCCAACGACCAGCACGCAGCCGGAACCGATGTCGAGTTTGGTGTAGGCCTGCTGAGCTGGGCTGCCTGTGACGGGCACGATAGGCTGGAGTTTAGCGCCACTGCAATCGATCTGCCCTTCTTTGGGACCGACGACCAACACGCAGCCAGAGCCGATGTCAATCTTTTGAACATCGTCGTCTGGCGCCTGGGCAGAGACGGGGTTTGCCGCCATCAGCAGCAACCCGCCGATGAGCGCTGCCATGCAAACCAGCCTGGTGAGAATCAATCGCTTGTTATTCATCGCATCCTCCTTTGGATGAGCGCCGGACGAGTTTCCGGCTCAAGCTGATAGACTTAGCATACGCGCCGGCTCTTACAGGATATTGCTATTGGATCTTATTTCAGTCTTATTGGATGCCGTATTCGTTGAGTTTTTGGAGATTTATTCACCAACTACCTGAACAGATGCGATTTTTTGTTATATACTGTAAAAGGTATTTGCACCACTAAACCAGAGGTAGATGAGATCTGAATTTGAGGTGTTTACGGGTGCTTTGTAGCCGTAAACACCTCAAATTCGGGAACTTTCCTCATCCTTTGATCTGTTATGGTTTTTTTCTGGAGGTCAGTTCTATGGCACGCATTTCAATCCCTGTTGACCGGTTCGTCACGACTCCCTATTCTCTTTGGGAAGATCAGTGGTTGCTGCTAACCAGCGGCGATTTTTCGAGTGGCAAATTCAATGAAATGACCGTTTCGTGGGGGGCAATGGGGTCCATGTGGGGGCGGCCTTTTGCCCAGGTGGTGGTGCGCCCGCACCGCTACACGTTCGAATTCATGGAGCAATATCCGACCTTCACTTTGTGCGGTTTCCCGCCAGATTTTCGCCCCGATTTGCAATTACTGGGCAGCCTTTCAGGGCGCGAAACAGACAAAGCCATTCAAGCTCACCTGACCCCCATCGCGGCGTCCAAGGTGGCGGCGCCGGTGTTTGCTGAGGCAGCCCTGACGATCGAGTGCAAGAAAATTTATTGGCAGGACTTTGACCCCACCCACTTCCTTGATCCCAACCTGGATAAGAACTACCCCCGCAAGGATTATCATCGCGTGTATTATGGCGAGATTGTCGCCGTATTTGGAGAATCCACATATCTCCGCCCCGGTGCGTAACAGGAGGAGCGTATGCCGGTTTATCTACTGGATGACAGCCTGAGCATTGAGGTCTACTTCGAATGCGAAGACGAGACTTTTCCTGACTGCGTGTGTATTGAGATCAAAGAATCCTGCCCGCAGGAAGAGAAGATCTTTCGCGCTGACGAGACCAATCTTTACATCACCCCTGCCGAGGCGCGCCGCCTGGCTGAAGCGTTGTTAGCCGCTGCTGAAAGCAGCGAAGAAACCAACGGCGACCTATGAACCTGGAGGTAATCTGATGTCTGTTCGTGACCTGATCGTTCGCAATCGCAGCTACCGTCGTTTCGTAGAGAACGAGCCGGTCAGCCTGGATACTTTGCGCGAGTTGGTGGATCTGGCCCGGCTCACGCCGTCGGCGGCTAACCGCCAGCCATTACGCTATATTCTATCGGTCGACCCAAAAACCAATGCGCAAATCTTTCCTGCCTTGTCTTGGGCGGGATACTTAAAGGATTGGCCCGGCCCGGCAGAAGGGGAGCGCCCGGCTGCCTATATTGTCATTCTCAACGACACCGCCGTCAGCAAAACGGTAGGTTGTGATCATGGCATCGCGGCGCAAACCATCCTGTTGGGCGCGGTGGAGAAGGGTCTGGGTGGTTGCATCCTTGGTTCGGTCAAGCGCGATGAACTGCGCGGCATCTTACAAATCGAGCCGCGTTACGAAATCCTGCTGGTTTTAGCCCTGGGCAAACCCGTGGAAGTGGTAACCCTCGATCCGCTCAATGCTGAAGGAGATATTCGTTACTGGCGTGACGAGCAGGATGTTCACCACGTACCCAAGCGCGCCCTGGACGACTTGATTCTAGGCTGATTGGTAGGGATGAGGGGGTAGGCCTTGCCTTTCGTGTGGCTCACGCCGGCTTTTTTGGGCGGGATTCTGCTCGCCTCAGCCTGGCACGGGCCCTGGTGGGCGTGGCTGATTGTCCTGCTGCTGCCTATCGCCGCGCAGATGGGACTGGCTCGTCTGCCTTGGGCTTGGGCCGCCTTTCTCACGCGACGCCACCCGACCATGAAATTTGCACCCCTGCTGCTGGTCGCTGCGTTGGGGGCGGGCGGGCTGCGATACACCCTGGCCCAACCGGGAGACAGCTCTGCCGACCTGATCTGGCACAATGACCGGGATAGAGTCCGGCTGACGGCTGTGGTCACCGCGCCGCCCGATCGCCGTGAGAAGGTCACCCTCCTATACTTACGAGCCGAGAGCATTGCCCCCGCTGGTAACGCTGAAGCTACCCAAGCGGTGCGCGGGCGGCTTGTGGTCATGCTACCGCGCGGCGCGGACTGGCAGTTTGGCGACCGGCTGGCGCTGATCGGTGTTCCGATGACACCCATGCAGAACGAAGAGTTCTCTTATCGCGAGTATCTGGCTCACCGCGGCATCTACACCAGCATGACCTATCCCCAAACGCAGTTGGTGGAGCGGCAAGCCGGGCGCGAGCCGTTGTTCTGGCTGTACCGCTTGCGTGATCGGGCCGCCGAGGTCATTGCCAGTTTGTATCCCGTGCCCGAAGCTCCCCTGCTGACCGGTATCCTGCTGGGAGATGATTCGGGGCTGCCCGAGCAGGTGGAAGCGGCTTTTCGGAGCAGCGGGACCTCCCATATCATCGCTATTTCGGGCT
>JAEXTI010000007.1 GCA_023406965.1 Chloroflexota bacterium | reverse complement strand
GATTTCAACATAGGATTTTCCTTACTGAATGCAGACTATTGAATGCGAATCGGCTCAACCAATACATTTTCTTCACCAACCAGCTCGGCTAATTTTTCGAGCAGGGTCTGGCAAATACCGGTCGTGTGGTTAGGAAATTACAATTGGTAGTGCCCATTTCCTTCGAACACAACGAAGGCGAACTTATCCCGTCCAGGATAAGAGCGCAGCCTGCCATGCACCCCCTTCAAGCGGCGCACGTCGCGCAGCTTGTCGCCGGTAGAGCGGAAGACTACTTTGATCATGCGCGGTTGCGTTTCTCCGGAGGGTTCCAGGATCACCGGCGCAACCAGAATGGGCATCACGGGTAAGGGCGCGGGCGGCTCATCCACGGCCAGCGGGACCACCGGCGCAGCGAGCTTGGGCTTCACAGCGGGCCGGACTTCGGACTCGACCGGCGGGGGCGGAACCAGCGGCGCGGTCTGTGCCGCCAGCGGGATTTCGTCCAGGGCCGGCTGGCTGTCTTGCATCAACAAGTGCCAGTCGTCGGGCATCTCGGGCGGCTCCAGCGGGTCAGTGGAAGGCTGAGGCTTCGAGGGAGTGACCGGGCGGGCGGGCGCGGGCGCTGCCACCGGCTTGGGCGCGGGTTTAGAGACCGCCGGGCGGGCTGTCTGCGCGGAGGGCGGAGCAGCTATTTCCTCGGCTTCGGGCATGTATTCCACAGGCTCGGGAATACGCTCCGGCACCTGATAAAGGGGAGCCACGGGGGCGTCATAGATGTTGCCGTCTTCATCTTCGCTGGAAATGACGTCGGCGAAGTTATAGGCCGACAGGCCGCCTTCATCTGAAACGGGGATGTCTTCTAGCGATACCTCGAAGAGCTTATCCACCAGAATTTTGGGGTCGCCGTTGGCTGTGTCGGCTTTGCCTTCAGCGATCAGCACCGCATCGGGGGCCACGACCGAATGGTATTTCTCCCAGGTGGAAGGGAATACGACCAGTTCGATGTTGCCCTGCATATCCTCAAGGGTCACAAAGCCCATCGTTTTGCCGGTCTTGGTCTGATGGTTGCGGAAGCGGGTCACGATTCCAGCTACGGTGACGGGAGCCTTGTCGCGCACTTCGGCGAGTTGGTTGGAGAAGTGGGTGGTGCGCCGGCGCAGGGCAGTCTGGTAGGGCGAAAGGGGATGGTCGGATACATACAGCCCGATTAGCTCCTTTTCCCATTCCAGTTGCTCGCGGTTGTTCACCGGCCCCGCTAAACCGGGGACGATATCCTGCTCCTCCACCCCCACTGCCGCGCCGAAGAAACTCAACTGCCCGCTCTGCGCTGCCCGAAAGTGGCTGGAACTGACCGATATGATCTGTTCTTGCGTTTCCAGCAAAGCCGAGCGCGAGCCAAAGCGGTCGAATGCGCCCACCTTGATTAAACATTCTAGCGAGCGTTTGCCCACCTGGCGCAGGTCCACGCGCGTGGCAAAATCGGTCAGCGAGGTGAAGGGGCCGTCCTGGCGAGCCTGGCAGATCATATCCACCGGCCCCTGGCCCACGTTTTTCACCGCGCCCATGCCGAAACGGATGGAAGCTTTGCCGTCTTCGTGATCTTCGATGGTAAAGTCCCATCCGCTGGTGTTGATATCCGGCGGCAGCACCTGGATGCCCATGGCCCGCGAGTCGGCCACGTAGGCGGCCACCTTGGCCGTGTCGCTTTTCGACGCCGAGAGTAGAGCAGTCATATACTCCACGGTGTAGTGCGTTTTGAGGTAGGCCGTCTGCACCGCGATGATGCCGTAATCGGCGGCGTGAGATTTGTTGAAGCCGTAGCGAGCGAACTCTTCCCAGTCGGTGAAGATGCCTTCGGCGGTGGCGTGCTCAATGCCCCGTTCTTCGGCGCCCTTGATGAACTTGATCTTATGCTTTTCCAGCTTTTCTTTCTGTTTCTTGGCAATGGCCTTGCGCAGTTCATCCGACTCCGAGAGGGTATACCCGGCCAAATCCACCGCGGCGCGCATGATTTGTTCCTGGTATACCGGGATACCGAAGGTTTCCTTGAAAATCGGCTCCATTGACGGGTGCCGGTATTCGACCGGCTCTTCCTTGTGCATGCGGCGAATGTAGGAGGGGATGAAATCCAGCGGGCCGGGGCGATAGAGGGCTACCATAGCGATGACATTATCCAGGTTTTCGGGGCGCATTTGCACCAGGAAGCGGGTCATGCCCGTGCCTTCCAGTTGGAAGACACCTGCCGTGTGGCCTTTGCTGAGGAAGTCAAAGGTTTCCTTGTCATCGATGGGGATGTTATCCAAGTTTAGTTTGATGCCGTGGCGCTGCTCGATCAAGTCGCAGGCGCGCTGCATAATAGTCAGTGTCACCAACCCGAGGAAGTCCACCTTGAGCAGGCCCAGCGATTCGATGATCGACATCTCAAACTGGGTGACGGCTTTGATGGGCGATTCTTCCGATCCGCTGGTGGGGCGGTGCAGGGGCACATAGTGGACGATGGGCTCATCGCTGACCACCACGCCCGCCGCATGGGTGCCCGCATTGCGCACCACGCCTTCCATCTTTCCGGCAGTGTCAATTAAATTTTTGAGGTATTCGGCTTCGTCATAGGCCGATTTTAGCTCTGGTACCTGTTCAAGGGCATCGTGGATGCTGACGGCCTTGCCCGGTACCGCGGGGATCATCTTGCTAATGCGGTCCACTTCACTGAGTGGAATATCCATCACCCGGCCTACGTCGCGGATGGAGCCGCGGGCCGCCATGGTGCCGAATGTGATAATTTGGGCCACCTTGTCGCTGCCGTATTTTTGGGCACAATATTCCATCACACGCGAGCGCATATCGTCCTGGAAATCCAGGTCGATATCGGGCATGGAAATGCGCCCGGGATTGAGGAAGCGCTCAAAGATCAAGCCGTGTTCCATTGGCTCGACCAGGGTGATGTCTAGGGTATACGCCACCATCGAGCCGGCAGCCGAACCGCGGGCGTTGTACCAGATGCCGTGGTGATAAGCGTAGCGGCACAGATCCCACACGATCAAGAAATAAGCGTCGAAGCCCATCTGGTGGATGACACCCAGTTCGTACTCCAGGCGCTTGCGCACATCGGGATCGTCGGCGCGCGAGCCGTACCGGCGACGCAGCCCTTCTTCGCACAACTGGCGTAAATAAGTCTCGGCAGTGTGCCCCTCGGGGACTGGGAAGCGCGGTAAATGATAGCCTTTGTTGGACAAATCCACGTTGCAGCGCTCGGCTACCAGCAGCGTGTTACTAATGGCTTCGGGCACCTCGGGGAACAGGGCGCTCATCTCTTGCGGAGAGCGCAGGTAGAACGAGTCCACGCTCATCTTCATACGATTGGGGTCGGTGATGAGCGAGCCGGTTTGAATGGCCAGGAGGATGTCCTGCAGGCGGGCGTCCTCGCGGTTGATGTAATGCACGTCGTTGGTGGCCAGGTAGCGGGCATTGTAACGCTTGCCCAACTGCATCAACGTCTTGTTAAGATCGAGTAACTCCGGAATTTCGTGGTGCTGTAACTCGAAGAAGAAGCGGTCGGCGCCAAAAACCTCGTAGTACCAGTCCAGCAGCTTGCGCGCTTCTTCGGGCCCGTGATGGCGAATGGCACGCGATACTTCTGAGGACATGCAGCCTGTGGTGCAGATCAAGCCCTCGGCGTGAGAGGCTAAAAATTCGTGGTCGATGCGCGGATAATAATAGAAGCCGTCTAGCTGCGAGGCGGAGGCAATTTCGAGCAAATTTTGGTAACCGGTCTGGTTTTCGGCCAGCAGCAGCAGATGATGCGATTGCTTGTCCAGGCGGGCGTCCCGGTCGCTCATGTGCCGTGAGGCCATGTAGCCTTCCAACCCAATGATAGGCTTGACCCCGGCTGCCTGGGCAGCGTTAAAGAACTCGATCACGCCAAACATCGTGCCGTGATCGGTAATCGCCACTGCGGGCATGCCTAATTCTTTGGCGCGCGCAACCAGCTTCTTCGGGTCAGAGAAGCCGTCCAGCAGCGAATATTGGGTGTGGACGTGAAGATGTACGAATGACATATACCTGTTAAATCAAAAAACGACCGCTATTCGGGTTGGGTGGCTTAATTATAGCATTTTCACACCGAACAAATGTTAAGAGTTTATAAATCCAGGCTCTCTCCGGGATTCATCACATGTACCACCGCCGAGGTTTGCGCGCGCACTCTCGCCGCCCAGGCCTGCGGATCTTGGGCGATCAACCCAAAGGTGTTGTAATGAATGGGGATGACGTGCTTGGGGCGCAGCAGTTCCACGGCGCGAAGGGCGTCATCGGGGCCCATGGTGTAGTTGTCGCCGATGGGCAGCACAGCCAGGTGAATGCCCTCGTCGCCGATTAGTTTCATATCGCCAAACAGGCCGGTGTCCTGGGCCATGTAGACCTTTTCACCGCCGGGCAGCGTGATCAAGAAACCCACCGGGTTGCCGCCGTTGGAGCCATCCGGCAGGGCCGATCCGTGTAGGGCAAAGGTCAGCTTGAGGTAGCCGAAGGGGTGCTGGTGCCCGCCGCCGATATGCTGCCCGTGCGCCTTGACCCCTTTGGCGCTCATCCAGCCGGCAATCTCGGCGTTGCTGATGACCAGCGCGCCGGTGCGTTTGGCAATTTCCACCGCGTCGCCGACGTGGTCGCCGTGCCCGTGACTGACCAGGATGAAATCGGCTGCTACTTTGTCGTGGGTGGTGCTGGCCGCCGGATTACCCGTGAAAAATGGGTCGACCAAAATGTGATGCCCGCCTGTTTTCAGGCCCAGGGTGGCATGTCCGTACCAGGTGAAGGTAAAACTCATTGCGACCTCCATTTGAAGATTCCCGAATGGGTAGATACATTGTAACAAATCAGCCGGAGGCAGAGGAGGCCTGAATTTGAGCAGTTCCGATATATTATTTGGGCATAAAACAGGAACAACCCTTACTGGGGAGTAGGGGTTGTTCCTGTTTTACGCGAAAGGTGATTGAGACGTTCCCAGGTAAAATGGGGAGCCTGCCAGAAGTCGGGTCAGTTCTCAACCGTTGTTATATGCCGTCGATCAAAACGCCGAGAACCATCAACACGAATGCTACCAACACGAGCCAGAAAGCGTAGGGCGCCAAGGCGGCAACGGCAAACTGACCCAACACGCCGAGCACGGCCAAAATCACGGCGATCCAGAACGTTGCTATTTTCGGTCTCTGAAGTTTCATAATTTTCCTCCATCTTCTGCTTGAAAAACTCAACCTTTCAGGCCCCA
>JAEXTI010000583.1 GCA_023406965.1 Chloroflexota bacterium | reverse complement strand
CACGCGCGCGCCCTAGGATGGATATGGGTTTATCACGCAAAAATGCTCCCGGTCAGATCAAAGAGCTGACCGGGAGCATTTTTGCGTATGGTTACTCCGCCATGGAGCGGGCTATTTCTGCACCCAGACGGGCATTGTTGCGCAGGAGGGCCAGGTTGGCGCGCAGGCTGTCGCCGCCGCTCAATTCGGCCACGCGGCTGAGTAAGAACGGCGTCACGGCTGCGCCGCGGATGCCTTGCTGGTAGGCTTCGCCCAAGGCCTGCCGGATGGCCTGTTCCCCCTGGTGGCGGGGTAGGGCTTCTTCGGCGGTGGGAGGCTGCACGACCAGCAGGGCACTCTCCAGCTTCATGGACCAGTGGGCGCGAGCAATTTTGACAATTTCCTCGGTCGAATCGACGGATTCGGTCACGGGCAAGCCGCTTTCGGCAGAAAAGAAAGCGGGAAATTCGCGGGTGCGGTATCCAATGACCGGCACGCCGAGGGTTTCCAGATATTCCAGGGTGGCGGGTAAATCGAGGATCGATTTTGCGCCGGCGCAAACCACAATTAGAGGGCTGTGAGCCAACTCGGGAAGGTCGGCCGAGACGTCAAAGGGCGCGTCGCGGTGAACGCCGCCGATGCCGCCGGTGGCGAATACGCGGATCTCGGCCAGACGAGCGGCGATGAGCGTGGCGGCAACGGTCGTTCCGCCCATTTCGCCGCGAGCCAGGGCCAGGCCAAAGTCGCGGCGGGAGATTTTGCGGGTTTGCTCTGCGTTCGCCAGCCGTTCCAACTCGGCGCGGGTCAAACCAACCCGCACTTTGCCGTCCATCACCGCGATGGTCGCGGGCGTGACCTGCAAGCGGCGGGCTTCCTCTTCCACGGCCAGGGCCAGTTCCAGGTTGTGCGGGCGGGGGAGGCCGTGGGTGATGACCGCGGATTCGAGCGCCAGGGTGGGTTCGTTGAATGCGCGGGCTTTCCAGACCTCAGACGAGAACGCCAATGCGGGCAGTTCGGAGGAATAACCTTCTTCGGGAAAGAGATCCATTTTTTATATCACCAGGTGGTCGTATAGTTTTTCGAGGCTTAGCTCTGGCAGTACAGAGCCCGGATGGCGCAATACCAGCGATGCGGCAGAAACGCCCAGGCGCACGGCTTCATCGATGGAAATGTCATTGAGCAGGCCGAAGATGACCGCGGCGGTGAGGGCGTCCCCGGCGCCTGTGGGATCGACCACCCGCGTGCGGATGGCAGGAACACGCCCGCTGGTTTCAGGGGTGGCATAACAGACTCCGGCGGAGGATATGGGAATCACCGCGGTTTGCACCCCCTGGCTGACCAGCCAGCGGGCTGTTTTGAGAGCGGTTTGCGGGCCAGAAACGGGAGCTTCGGTGGGGGCCAGCACCGAGGCCTCGGTGCTGTTAGCGGTGAGCAGGTAAAGGCGGGGCAGGAAAGGAATCATGCGCGCGGCAAGGCTTTTGGAGGCCGTGTCGGCGCACACCGGCACACCGGCCTTGCGCGCCAGGCTGAAAACGGTTCGCAGCGCGGCTGGGGAGAGGTTGGCGTCTACTACGACCAATCCGCAGCCCCGGAACAGTTCTTCGCGCTCTTTGAGCACAGCGGGGGTGAGTGCTTTGAGCACGCGCATGTCCTCGAGGGCCATGTGCAGGCCGCCGTCGACGTCATAGATGGCCAGGTAAGAGGCAGTGGCGGCATCCTCCACCGTGATGCAGGCAGAGACGTCTACGCCGCAGTCACCGGTATGATAGAGCAACTGGCGGCCTGGGCGGTCTGCGCCCACAGCGGTGAGCAGTTGGACGGGCTGCCCCAAACAGGCCAGGTTCTCGGCGATGTTGCGGGCCACGCCCCCAAAAGATAGGCGGACGCGGGCGGGGTTTGAGGCGCGCAAGTGGGGGTCTTCTTCGAGCATCCCCACCGTGTCCATCCCTGAGGCGCCAATGACCAATACGGGACGTTCGGCTAACGGTTTTTCTGGCGTTTCATGGAGCATGGACTCATTGTAACAAATTCTGTCCGTATTGGAGCAGGCTCTGTGTGGTTTGTTGGGAATCGGTGTGTTGAAATCCGCATTTTGGGGTGTGAGAGGAGGTATCTGAGTTAAGATCGGGCCTAATCAGGGTAGGGACAAAGCCTGGGTTTAGTTTGCAGAATTGATAACTGTTGTAACAAGGCTGTTAATTGATCGCAAAATGGGATGCTGTATAATCCAAAGGTAGAGGAACCTTGTCTATGAAAGAATCGTCTCCCACCATTCTCCGCCGCCTGATCCCTGGAATCGTCCTGGGATTCGTGGTGTTGGTGGGGTTGGCCTTGCTGGGTGATTTGCGGGAGGTGGGCAAGCTCATTTCTAACTTCCGTTGGGAGTTTTTCCTGATCGCAATGGGCTTCACCCTGCTGAATTACAGCCTGCGTTTTCTCAAGTGGCATTTTTACCTGAAGCAGATTGGCGTCAATCGGCTGGGGGTGGGGCCGAGTATGCGCCTGTTTGTGGGGGGCTTTCCGCTGGCGGTCACGCCGGGCAAGCTAGGTGAGGTGATTAAGGCCGTCTGGCTGATGCGCCTGACGGGTGTTCCGGTGGCGCGCGGCGTGTCGGTGGTGCTGGCTGAGCGGATCAGCGACGGGCTGGCCGTGCTGGCGCTCTCGGTTTTGGGCGTGGTCTCCTACCCGCGCTATTGGCCGGTGTTCATCACCATCCTGGCTGTGCTGCTGGCGGTGGTGATCGGTTCTCAAATCCGCCCGCTGGTGGAATGGGTGCTGGAGCAGGGCGAGAAGGTTCGCTTCCTGCAAAAAGCCGTGCGCAGCTTGCGCGAGTTCTATGAGGGAAGCTTCACGCTGTTCAAACCCGGCGCAACTTTGCTGGCGGTGCTGTTGGGCACCGTTTCATGGTTGGGCGAGGGGTTGGGGTTTTACTTCATCCTGCGCGGATTGGGTCTGGAGCCCAGTCTGGAGTTGGCGGCTACAGCGATTTTTGTGCTGTCGTTTTCCACGGTGGTGGGGGCGGCTTCGGCGCTGCCGGGTGGATTGGGCGCAGCCGAGGCCTCGATTGCGGGAATGCTGATCTTTATCTTGCAGCTTGACCCGGCCCTGGCGACCTCAGCCACCTTATTGATCCGTTTGGCTACGTTGTGGTTCGGTGTTTTGTTGGGAATGGCGGTTTGGGCATCCTCACCGGCATTGTTTGGACTAGAAACGGGCCGCGTGCCCGCCGCAGAAACATAAGACTTGCGCCGGAAATTCTCTTGTGCGGCGAGGGTGATTTCCGGCCTCGTTGGATGGTTTCTTCGGGTAAAATGATATTATTATTTGATTGCCGCAAGAAGAAGAGCGCATGCCTTTACCGTCGGGAACTGTTTTGCTCAACCGCTACCGGATTGTATCCATCCTGGGTCAAGGAGGGATGGGTGCTGTTTATCGCGCCCAGGATGAACACCTGGGTATTCCGGTGGCGGTGAAAGAGAACTTGTTCCTGACCGACGAGTACAGTCGCCAGTTCCAACGCGAAGCGCGCATCCTGGCCAGTATGCGCCACCCCAACCTTCCCCATGTGGGCGATTATTTCGTCCTGGAAGGGCAGGGACAATACCTGGTGATGGATTACATCGAAGGCGAGGATTTGCGCCAGCGTATGGAGCGGCTTGGCCCACTGAGCGAGCGGGACACCATTCTGATTGGTATTTCGATTTGCGATGCGCTGGATCATTTGCACACGCGCAACCCCTCGATCATTCACCGCGACGTAAAACCGGGAAACATCAAGGTTACCGGCGACGGGCAGGCGGTGCTGGTGGACTTTGGCCTGGCCAAGGTGATGCAGGGCAGCCAGGCTACCATGACCGGCGCGCGGGCGATGACCCCCGGTTATTCTCCGCCAGAGCAGTACGGCACCTCCAGCACGGATTACCGCACGGATATTTATTCGCTGGGGGCGACCCTCTATGCCGCCCTGACGACGACCATCCCAGAAGATGGGCTGGCACGGATGACCGGAAAAGCTGAATTAACCG
>JAEXTI010000582.1 GCA_023406965.1 Chloroflexota bacterium | reverse complement strand
AAGTGCCTCACCTCGGCCCGCGCGCGCGACGCCGCCCGCAAAGCTCGCGACCTGGTCATCCGCAAATCCACGCTCGAAAGCCTGACCCTGCCCGGCAAGCTGGCCGATTGCTCGGACCGCGACTCGTCCAAGACCGAGTTGTTCATCGTTGAGGGTGACTCGGCAGGCGGCTCGGCCAAACAAGGCCGCGACCGGCACTTCCAGGCCATCTTGCCCCTGCGCGGCAAAATCCTCAACACCGAGCGCGCCCGCCTGGACAAGATGCTCTCCAGCAACGAAATCAAAGCCCTCATCTCCGCCCTGGGCACCGGCATCGGCGACGGTTTCGATCTCACCGGCCTGCGCTACGGGCGCGTGGTCATCATGACCGACGCCGACGTGGACGGCAGCCACATCCGCACCCTGCTGCTGACCTTCTTCTTCCGCTATATGGTCAAGCTGATCGAGGACGGGCATCTTTACATTGCCCAACCCCCGCTCTACCGGTTGGCTCACCGCAACCAGGTGCGCTATGCCTACAACGACGCCGAAAAAGACAGCATCATCAAGGAATTAGGCGCTGCCGCCGATAAAGTCGGCCTACAGCGTTACAAAGGTCTGGGCGAAATGAACCCCGAGCAGTTGTGGGATACCACCAAGAACCCCACCAACCGCTCCATGCTGCAAGTGTCCATTGAAGACGCCGCCGCCGCCGACCGCACCTTTGACATGCTCATGGGCAGCGCCGTGCCCCCGCGCACCAAGTTCATCACCACCCACGCCAAGAGCGTCAAGAACCTGGACGTGTAATCCGTCCGCGCAATCCAAACAGCCCCGCCCATCGCCCCCCGTGCCATCCATTCCAGGCACGGGGGGCGGTTTTGTGCATCGTAGGTCGGGTTGAGGGGCCATCCTTCGACAATCCAATCCTCCGGCAACGGCCCCGAAACCCGACAAAATAGCCCCTACCTCTTGTAGGGGTCGGATTTCCCGACCCGCTGTTGGTCGGCACGGAGGAGGCGTCTGGCTTTCGTAGGGACACGGGGAAAAGCGAAGGCCCGTGGGAGATTCGTCGCCCCCCGTGTCCATCTTCAGAGCGGGCACGGGGGGCCGTGGTAAACGTCCAGGTCAAGCGCCATCCCCGTTCCCCTACGGAGATTTGCCGAGCAGATATTCGCTTTACTCGATAGGCGCGAACTTCAGCCCGTATACATCCTCTCCGGCGGTTTTGCGCACCGGCTCCCAACTGGGCAGCACCGTCATGCCCAGCTTTAGCTCATCAATCGATTTCGCCTTAATCTGCCCCATGGCTTTGACCTTGTTCTCGAATTCGGCCACGCCGATGAGCAGGAAACGCTGGTCAAAGCCCCACGGCAGGTTATAAATTGCCGTGAAGGTCAGCAGCTTGGCGTTGCCCTGCGGTTTGATCTTTTCAAACTCGCGGCTCTTGCAACTCAGGCAGCGATCATGGAACGGATAGTGAATCCGCCCGCATTTCTTGCATTTGAAGGCGATAATGGGGATTTCTTTGTTCATGGCTCTACCCTCTTCAACACAAAGGAGGTGATGTTATTGCCGAACCCGCCAAAGTTGACCGTCAACCCGTGCCGGGCATTCTTCACCTGGCGATCTTTGGGCAGTTCGTGGCGCAACTGCCAGACGATATCCACCACCTGGGCCACGCCGGTAGCCCCCACGGGGTGCCCGCGTGCCTTCAACCCGCCCGAAACGTTGATGGGAATCTGCCCGCCCAGGCGCGTCTTGCCCGCGGCGGCAGCCTTGCCGCCCTCGCCCTTCTTGAAGAAGCCCACGTGCTCGCTCTCGGCAATCTCCAGGATGGTGAAAGCATCGTGCAACTCGGCCACGTCGATCTCGCTTGGCTTCATCTTGGCCATTTCAAAGGCCTGCTGCGAAGCCAGGGTCACGGCCTTCAAATCGGTGGGGTCCTCGCGCTCTTGCAGGGTGTGGGTGTCGGTGGCCTGGCCAAAACCGGCAATCTGCACAAAGGGCTTGCCCAGCTTCTTGGCCATCTCAGCGGGGCACAGCAGCACCGCCGCGGCGCCATCACTCACCGGGCACATGTCGTACAGGTGCAGCGGGTCCGCCGCCACGGGGTTGTTCACCACCGCATGCGGGCTGTCAAAAATCCCTTCGCGGTCCAGGGTCATCTCCACGTGGGCGTAGGGGTTGAGCGCGCCCATCTCCTGGTTCTTCAACGTCACCGCCAGCAAATGCTCGCGGGTCACGCCCCATTTCTCCATGTAAAGGCGGGTGAACATGCCCGCCATGCCCGGCAGGGTAATGCCGTAAGGGTATTCCACCTGCGGGTGGGTCATGGTAGCGACAAAATCGGTGGCCCGCCAGCCGGTCACCTCGCGCATCTTCTCGCCGCCCACCACCAGCACATAGTCGTAGTAGCCGGAGGCTACCGCCAGCAAGCCGTTCTTCACTGCCGAGCCGCCCGAAGCCGGACCGTTTTCCACCACATCGGCGGCGGCGGGCAGCAGGCTCAAGCGGTCCACCAGCGAACTGGCAATGGAGCTTTGGTGCTGGATGATGCCCGCGCCCATGTTTCCAACGTATACGGCGCTAACCGATTTATCCCCCATTCCGGCATCATCGAGGGCTTTCAACGACGCATAGGCGAGCATATCCAACAGGGAGTCTTCGTCTCGACGCCCGAAGGGAATCATGCCAGCCCCAATAATCGCAACGTCTCTCATGGTTTTACCTGCCTTTCAGACCGGCAATGCGCTCGCGGATGGTGTCGTCATCGGCGAACAGGAT
>JAEXTI010000573.1 GCA_023406965.1 Chloroflexota bacterium | reverse complement strand
CCACCAACGCAAGGGCCTGGGGGTGGATGAAAGTGTGATGTGGGGCGAGTATTTCTTCCTGGAAGCGCTGTATAAGGTGCTGCATGACTAAAGTTGCATTGGTCACCGGGGGCAGCCGCGGGATTGGCCGGGCAATTGCTTTGGCACTGGCGGAAAAGGGCTGGAGCGTGGCTGTTAACTATCGCAGTGGCGCGCAGGCGGCGGAAGAAACCGTGCAGGCCATCCGCTCCGCGGGCGGCACGGCGCAGGCCATTCAGGCCGACATCAGCCGGACGGAGGATCGCAAGCGGCTGGTGGAAGAAACGCTGACAGCCTTAGGGGGGACCGATTTACTGGTGAACAATGCCGGGATGGCGCCGCGTGTGAGGGCCGATTTGCTGGAGATGAGCGAAGAAAGCTACGACGAGGTGCTGGCGACCAACCTGAAGGGGCCGTTCTTTCTGACGCAGTTAATTGCCCGGCAGATGATCGCACGTCCAATCCGCTCGGATGGCGCCCCGGCAATGATTGTCAACATTGGCTCGACCAGCGCGACGACCAGCAGCACCCAACGCGGCGAATACTGCCTGTCGAAGGCGGGTATGGGGATGATGACTGCCTTGTTTGCCGACCGGCTGTCGGCGTATGGAATCTTGGTGTACGAGGTGCGCCCGGGGATCATTGAGACGGATATGACTGCCGTGGTGCAGGAAAAGTATGACCGGATGATTGAAGGCGGGCTGCTGCCGCTTTCCCGCTGGGGAAAGGCGGAAGACGTAGCTCGCGCCGTTGTTGCCATCGCCGAAGGGGCGTTGCCCTATTCCACCGGCGAAATCATTCATGTGGACGGCGGTTTTCATCTCCGCCGCCTGTAAGGAGAATGCCATGCCTGCTGTAGAACGACTGAATTTCTATGCGACCGTCCTTTCTGACGGGGTGGTGCCTTTGTTTTACACGCCCAGCCTGGAAAAAGCTATCGCGGCGGCGGAGGCGATTGCCTCCGGCGGGGCGCGGTGCATTGAATTCACCAACCGCGGCGAAGGCGCTCTGGCTGTCTTCAGCGGAATGGTGGAACACTTCCGCAAAACCAATCCCAGCCTGATCTTTGGAGTGGGGTCGGTGCTGGAAGCGCCTACGGCGGCGCTGTTCATTGCGTATGGGGCCAATTACATCGTCAGCCCCAACTTCAACCCCGAGGTAGCCAAGCTGTGCAATCGACGCAAGATTGCCTACATGCCGGGCACGGCCACGCCGACCGAGATATCCAATGCGGAAGAGGCCGGCTGCGAGATCATCAAAATCTTCCCGCCCAGCGTAGAGTTAATCAAGGCGGTGTTGGGGCCGCTGCCGTGGGCCAAGCTGATGCCCTCCGGCGGGGTGGAACCGACCCAGGAGAACGTGAACAAATGGATCGGCGCAGGCGCGGCTTGCCTGGGCATCGGCAGCGCGTTGATCTCCAAGTCGATGCTGGCCAGCGGGGACTTCTCCACGGTTGGGCCGAACCTGGCGAATATGATCGCCTGGATTAAAGAAGCCCGCGCCAAGAAATAGGATGAATTACCGCAAGCCTGCTTCTTTTAAGTCCGTCGCCGATTTTCAAGCCTACCTGGAGAAAAACGGTATTGCGCTGCCTTTTGACTCGCTTCTGTTCGAGCCTGGAAAATCACCGCTGGCGCAACCTCTCGCGGTGGATGGCCTGAACATTGGCAATCGCTTCGCGGTGCTGCCGATGGAAGGCTGGGATGCGCAGCCGGACGGGAACCCTTCTGATCTTACCTTGCGGCGCTGGCGGAACTTTGGGGCCAGCGGGGCCAAACTGGTGTGGGGCGGCGAGGCCGCGGCGGTGCGCCCGGATGGGCGGGCCAACCCTAACCAGTTGGTGGTTGCGCCGGAAACCCTGGCGGGGTTGATCTATCTGCGGGACTCGCTGGTGAAAAGTCACCGCGAGGCAACGGGGAGCAGCGAAGGACTGGTGATTGGCTTGCAGTTGACGCATTCGGGACGCTTCTGCCGCCCCAATGGCAAAATGCTGGAGCCGCGCCTGGCATATGACCACCCGCTTCTCAATCCGCGTTTTGGGCTGCCCATCCCTTCGGGTAAGGTGTTTTCGGACGGCGAGCTGGAAGAGCTGGTGCAGGACTACATCCGCGCGGCAGTGCTGGCCCAGGAAGCGGGCTTCGATTTTGTGGACGTGAAGCACTGCCACGGGTATCTGCTGCACGAGTTTCTTTCGGCGGTGGATCGGCCCGGGCGCTATGGCGGCAGCCTGGAAAACCGCACCCGGCTGGCGCGGGAGATCATCACGGGGATTCAATCCGCGGCGCCTGGGCTGGGCATTGGGGTGCGGCTGAGCCTGTATGACTTTGTGCCTTTCCGCCCCGGTGATGACCGGGTGGGGCAGCCAGTGGCAGCGGGGGCGGACGTGCCGTTCTTGTTTGGTGGCGATGGTTCGGGTGTGGGGTACAACCTGGATGAACCGGCGCAGTTCCTCTCAATGTTGAGCGAGATGGGCGTGAAGTTGATTTGCGCGACGGCGGGCAGCCCTTATTACAACCCGCATATCCAGCGCCCGGCATACTTCCCGCCTTCGGATGCCTACCTGCCGCCTGAAGATCCGCTGCTGGGTGTGGCGCGGCAGATCGCGGCGACGGCAGAATTAAAGGCACGTTTCCCCGAGATGGTCATTGTGGGGTCGGGGTATTCCTGCTTGCAGGAATGGCTGCCGCACGTGGCCCAGGCGGTGATTCAAGATGGACAGGCCGATTTTGTCGGGTTGGGACGCATGGTGCTGTCATACCCGGAGATGCCCGCGGATATTTTGGCCGGGAGGGCGCTGCAATCCAAGCGCATTTGCCGAACGTTCAGCGATTGCACAACGGCCCCGCGCAACGGAATGGTGTCGGGATGTTATCCGATCGATCCGTTTTACCGGGAACGGCCGGAGGTGGAGAAGTTGGCGGAGATTAAGCGGGGCGCGATCGGATAGCCGTCGCGCCCCTGGACAGTCTTATTTATGGTGTCGGGGAATATTTCTGCACAAATCAAGCAATATGCAAGGTGCTCTTGCGGGTTTTGCCGTTGATACGTTCGGTGCGACGCCAACTGCTGTTGTCGTTCATGGTGATCCAGCGGCGCTCTTCGATACGATAGAACCAATCCTGGTCCTGCTGGTAAACGATCTGAACATTGCCGGTTTCCCAGATATTGAGTATCTCGTTCCCGTGGGCATGGGTCTCGTCGAAGTCGGTGGTGGCCTTTTGACCCATCTCGCTGTATAACTCGTTGAGTTCAAGAAGGAGGGTGTTGATGCCTGGGTCCATGCGGGTGACCTTGAGGCCGATCTTTTGAGCTTCTTCGAAGAGAATTGGGTAGTTGTGCGAAGGGTATTTTGAGTTGAGGGTGTTGGCGATGCGGTCGGCAGCGGCTTCATCGGCGATGTGGTGCGAGAGCAGTTCCTTGCACAACATGATAGAAAGGGATTCGGCCCGGTCGACAGCGCCAATCACCAGGGGATGGACGTATTGAAAAAGAGCCTTGTAGGGGTTCTCTTTGGAGTCCTGTTGTTCGGAACGCCAGAGCTGGATGACGCGCGTGAGTTCGTTGAGGCTGACGCTGACCCGGCTGTTATCGCGGTCGATGGGCGAGAGATCGTGGGTGAGGGAAGTGTCCACCGCGGTCAGATAGGCCATGGAGCCCATTTGGATTTCATCGGCGCCCAGGGTGATCATGGTGGCGGCGGAGGCGCATTCCAGGGGAACCAGCGCGACCAGGCGGTTGCAGTACTGGCGGAGTAAATGCACCAGGCGCATGGCAGCCTGTCCGTGCCCGCCGCTGGATTTCAAGAACAGGTAGATGGTCTCCTGTTTCCCTAGATTTTCGAGGATTTCATACAGGACGACCACATCGTTGTGGCACACGGCGCCGCGGGGATTGTTCCAGTACGTGATGAGAGGGCCGCCAAGGCGACCGGTGATTTGGGCGTTGATGGCCTGGGTTTTCTGAAAAAGAACAGGCGGCTGTTTGGCTTTGGGTGTTTGAGGTTGTTCCATAGGTAAGATTATCTCCGGAGCAAAAACGCGCTTGCGGGCTTGCGAGAATTTTCGCGGGCGGTTGGAGCCGCCCGCGATGGATGCCTATTTGACTTCGAATACTGCACAGAGCGGCCTGGCGGCGCCAAGCTCCAGGGCACGGAGGCCGGGGGAGCAACTGCCGATGGTCAGGCGGAACATGCCGGGTTCTAGCACAGATTCACCTTCATCGTTGACCAGTTTCATCATCTCAGGGGTGACGGTGAATC
>JAEXTI010000540.1 GCA_023406965.1 Chloroflexota bacterium | reverse complement strand
CACATTGCCGACCATGCCACCATCTTGCTCATGACCAACGACAAAGAAATGGTGCCTTTCGCCATGTCCGGATACGCCTCCGGCGCCCTCCAGCGCCGTTACAGTTTGGATCGGGGGCTGGTTGGCGCCGCGGCATCCTCCCGCGCGCCGGTGCGCGTCGCCGATGTGCGCAACGACCCGCAGTATATCCGCGGAAATGAGAACACCCTCTCAGAGCTGGCCCTGCCGATCATGTTTGGTGAGGAGCTCATGGGTGTGCTCAACCTCGAATCCGACCGGCTGGCCTTCTTCAGCGAAAACGACCAGGAAATTATGACGGCGCTGGCCAACAACCTCGGCGCCATCATTTCAAACTACCGCCTGGTGGTCCAAATTCGCCGCCAGGTCGAACGCCAACAAACCCTGTTCAATGCCACCAGCCGCATTCGCCGCTCGGTCGATATGCAGACCATTCTGCAAACTTCGGTCGAAGAAATTGGCCGCGCCCTGGGCGCCCGGCGGGCCAACATCCAACTGGGTTTGGAGGACAGCGAAACCTCGGTGGAACCGCTTTCTACTCAAACCAAACCCATTGCCAGGCCCGGCAAAAACGGGCATGCTGACGACGCCGCGGAGGTGAAATAATGGAATTCCTCAAGCGCCTCCTCCCAGCCTATACCCCGGTCACCATTGCCGCGAAAGGCGGCCTTGCAGTGTTACGGGAAAAAGTACTGCAAAGCTTCCTCATCGGGTTGTTCATACTGGGGGTCCCAGGCATTGGCCTTGCGGTGGTTCAATCCTTCCAGGTCGGTCAATCCGGTTTAGCGATTTTCTACATCGCGATCTTTGCCTGGATATCGCTAGGGCTGGTCAATCGCGATTGGCCTTTCCTCCTGCGCGCTGGCACAGTGCTTGTGATCGCCTACGTTCTGGGTATCAGCCAACTATGGGATTCCGGTTCTTTGGGTGAAGTGCGCTTGTGGTTGCTCATCTTTGTCGTCCTCTCAGCCATCTTCACCAACCTGTGGATCAGCCTGGGAAGCGCAGTCTTGTCAGCCGCGAGCATCTTCTTGATGGGAAGGCTCCTCGAAGTCGGCGCCATCAGCACCCCCTTCAAGGATATTTTCTTCCAGGGTACGCCCTACATTCAAAGCGGCATCATCTCATTGATGATTTCTGTCGGTATTGTCGTGTCCATCTCCGCCCTCATCTCCGGCCTCGAACGAGTCTTGAAAGAACGTGAGGAGATGACCGACAGCCTGCAGAAAGAACGCCTGGACCTGGAACGCAGGATTGAAGATCGCACTGCCGACTTGCAAACCCGCTTGAAACAAATGAACACTGCTGCCGAAATCTCGCGCGCTATCAGCAGGTTGACTGATCCTGAAGTCATCTTCCAGCGCGTGGCCGATCTCATCACCACGCAATTGGGCCTCTACTACACGGGTATTTTCCTGCTCGATCAAGCGGGTAAAAATGCCGTCCTCCGCGCCGGAACGGGCGAAGCCGGCAAGGCCATGCTCTCGCAGAACCACGCCCTCCCCGTCGGCGGCACCTCGATGATCGGCTGGTGCATGGCCAACCGTCAGGCCCGCATCGCCCTGGACGTCGGCAATGAGGCCGTGCGCTTCAACAATCCCTTCCTGCCCCTCACCCGCTCCGAGCTGGCCCTGCCTATCATGAGCCGCGACATGGCTGTGGGCGCCATTACCGTTCAATCAGAAAAAGCTCAGGCCTTCGACGAAAACGACATCAACATTTTGCAAGGCATCGCAGACAGCCTGGCCATCGCGGTCGAAAACAGCCGCCTGTATCGGGAACTGGAGCGCAACCTGGACGAAGTGCGGGTCCTGAACCGTAACTACGTTCAACAGGTCTGGAGTGAAACGCTGGACCAAAGCGGCGAGATTTCCGCGATCTATATGACCGATGACAGAAACCGAGACCCAGGCGGTAACTTGACCAGCCTGCCCATTTCACTGCGCGAGCAAGTTATCGGTCATCTGACCCTGGATTTGACCGATGAAGCCCTCACCCAGGAAGATATGGCCTTCATTGATGCCCTCACCACCCAAACTGCATTGGCTCTGGAAAACGCCCGCCTCGTTCAGGAGACCGAACGCCGCGCCGTTCAGGAGCAAAAACTGAACGCCTTCTCCAACCGCTTCAACCGCGCGCTGGATATCGAAGACATCCTCAAAGCCGCGGTCGAAGAGTTCGGCCAGCTCCCCTCGGTCGTCGAGGCAACCATCCAACTGCTGCCGGCCTCCGCCTACGACCAATCCACTGCGCCTGCCCAGCCCGGCGATAATGGGAAGGAGAAAGCCCAATGAACTTCTTCCAACGCTTCGTAAATCATCTGGCTCCGAAGAACCTGCCGCCCCAGGTGCAACAAAAAGAAGAAATTCACCGGCAGCGTGAAATTATCCTGCAATACAACCTCAACGGCCTGTTCGGCGTGGGTATGCTTGGCGTAATTTTGGGCCTTGGCTTAACCATTCAACAGTCCAGCGTATTCGACCTGATCTTTTACCCGGCCATCATTGTAGCCATTGGGGTAGTAACCGTCAACCGGAAACTCCCCTACCAGCTTCGAGCCATGTCCTTTCTATCGATCCTGGCCATCATCGGCACAGTGATGCTCTTCCGGCAGGCATTGAGCGGAAATGGCATTCTGTTTCTGCTCACCTTTATTGTCCTGACCGGAATTTTGTTCGGCCAGAGAGCAGGCACATTGAGTTTATTGGGAATTATTGTTTACTTGCTTGCTTTCGGATACCTGATGAGTAAAAGCATCATTGACATGCCGCGCTTCAATATCCTGGTCAATTCGGGACAATTCACCTCCTGGATGGTAAGCGCAATCGCATTCCTATATTGTGGCGTGGCAGTAGTTCTTTCGATCAACGTATTTCTGCAGGGTCTTTCCGATACCTTACAGAAGCAAAAAACGCTCTCCGCCGAATTGGAAGCAGAAAGCCGGTCCTTGGAAACCCGTGTTCAGCAGCGCACCGACGAATTGAACATGCGCATCGCCCGCATGGATGCCGCTCGCCGGATTGCCAATGAAATCTCCGCCGAATCAACCTTAGAGGTTCTCCTCAACAAAGCCGTAAATATCATTCGCGAAGAATTCAGCTTTTATCATGCCGGCCTGTTTCTCAATGATGAGAAAAACGAGTTTGCAGTTCTGCGCGCCGCCACGGGCGAAGCCGGCGCAGCCATGCTCCAGCGTGAGCACCGCCTCAGAATTGGCGAAATCGGCATTGTCGGTTATGTGACCGCCAAAGGCGAAGCTCGCATTACCGCGGACGTGGACCAGGATCCCAACCACTTCAAGAACCCGCTTCTGCCCGATACCGCTTCAGAAATTGCTGTTCCTCTGCGCGTTGGGGAGCGAATTATTGGCGCCCTGGACGTTCAAAGCACGCGGCGCAATCCCTTCTCCCCGGTCGATGTTGAGGTGCTGCAAATCATTGCCGATCAACTGGCGACAGCGGTAGACAAGGCCCGCCTGTTGGAATCCAACCAACAGAACTTGCGAGAACTGGAAAACAGCTACCGCCAGTCCACGCAGCGCTCCTGGCAAAACTTCTTGCGCAATGCGCGCAAAACCTATGGCTTCCAATATCGCCAATCTGAGATCGCGCCACAAGCCGTGCTGACCAGCGAAGCCGAACAAGCGTTGCGGCAAGCCAACCTGGTTGCTACCCCGCTCGAGCCAGGCGTCACCGCCATCGCCGTCCCCATCTCGCTGCGCGGCCAACCCATTGGCGTGGTTAACCTGCGTTTTGCCACATCTCGTCTTTCTCAAGGAATGATCGAGCTGGTTCGCGACGCAACCGACCGCCTGGCTGTATCGCTGGAGAACGCCCGCCTGCTCGAAGAAATCCAGTTCCGCGCTCAACGCGAGCGGTTGGTTGGCGATGTCTCATCCAAAGTTCGCACCGCAACCGATGTTGAAAGCATCCTCCGCATCGCCGCGAACGAATTAGGCCAATCTCTGGGCGTCGCTGAAGTGGTCGTCCAGCTCCATTCGCCGGACTAACCTCGACCCTGGGAGTTTGAATGACACAACTCAACCAAACGATCCCTTTGAAACCCCTTTCGGCCAACCAGCCGCAGGATTATGCTGCCCAGGTCCGCAGGACTGTTCGGCTGTTGGCGACGGCCCTGACTCTGTTAACCTCGGTGGCTACGCTGATTTTCATCTCCGGCACCAGCATGTTTGGCGACTGGCAATTTGTCGTCCTGTCAATTGCCTTTTTCCTGGTCAGTGTATACAGCATACCGCTGACAGCCGGCTCATTTCAAGATCACCACGCCATGGGCCGCATATCCCTCCTCAGCGTGCTCTTCTCCCTGGCGCTCCTCTCTGCCAGCATACTGGTCCAAGATGTCAGCTTGCCCACCGCCCTGGTCAACCTTTTATACGGTCTCATCGCTGCTTCGATATTTGGTTTTCACAAGCGCAGCAATCTGTGGATCATCTACGGCATCGTCTCTGCCACCATCATCGCGGTTGTCGGAAATCTGGTCCTGGTCGATCAACTGGTGATCCACGCGGTCAAACTGGGCGTGCCCATTGTCATCGCCATTTTGGTTATGGTGTTCATCACCATCCTGACCCTCCAGTTTATCTCCTCATCGATTGAGATTCGCCTGACCTCCGCCTTCATTGCCCTGGTCATCATCCCCTTATCCATCTCATCGATTGTTCAATCTCAATTTACCCTCAGCGCCTTGCGCGCCGAAATTACCGACAAAACGATGGTTACTGGCGAGCAGTTAGCCCAGGTGATCGACACGTTTTATTCCCGCAACCTCGAAGTTGTGAAAGACGAAGCCGGTCTGGATGTCCTCGGACGCTATTTGAGCGAGGAGACTCCCGACGAGCAACTTCAACAGGAACTGACTCTCGTCATGCGCATTCTGCAAACCCGTGAGAGTGAAGAGCGCCAATACCTTTCCTCATACGCTCTATTGAACCGGCAAGGCGTGAACGTGTATGACACCACTGATTCCCAAGTCGGCAACCGGGAAGGGAACTCCTCCTGTTTTGCTGACGCGTTCAACAACAATCAAGCCGTCTATGTGCCTTTTGAGTTCCTGGGAGGCGGCCAAAGCTTCATTTCATTCTGCGCGCCGGTCCGGAACATCCGCCGCGAAATCGTGGGGGTCCTGCGGGTTCGCTATAGCGGTCTGGTTCTGCAACGGCTGCTGCAAAACTACACCGGCTTGTTAGGCCCTTACTCCTACGCCATCCTTTTTGATGAGACGAACTTGCGCCTGGCCGATACCTATGCGCCAGAAATCACCTACACATTCCCCTACCGCCTGTCTCAGGGCGAGTTGTCCAATCTCGTCACCCAAAATCGCTTGCCGCGCTCAACCGGTAACACCCTCTACTTTGAAGCCCCCGAATTGGTCCGCATCATCCGCTCCATGGAAGGCCAATCGATCAATTTCAACGTTCAAATTCCCAAGCCTCGCCAGGATGAAACCGAGTTCACCGAAATCGGCACCCTGGTGTCGCTCAATCAGCTTCCCTGGAAAGTTGCCTACTTCCAGGCCGAATTTGACCCCACCACTTACCAGGAATCTCAGATCCGTCTGACGGTCATTACCGCCGCGCTGATTGCTTTACTGGTCAGCCTCATCGGAATCCTGGTCTCCCGGCTGTTGAGTCGCCCCCTCGTCAACCTGACCCAGGTGGCTGAAAGAGTCACCCAAGGCGACCTGAATGCGCAAGCAGACGTCAGCACCAATGACGAAACCGGCGCATTGGCCAGAGCCTTCAACTCCATGACCGGGCGGCTCAACCAGTTCATTGCGGAACTGGAACAACGCGTGGCCCAACGCACCAACGCCCTGGAACAGCAAAACGTTGCTCTGGAAGAACGCTCAGAGCAGCTCAAAACAGTTGCGGATGTGGCTCGTTCCATTGTCACCTCTCAAGAGTTGCAAGACCTGCTCTCATCCGTAGCCCGCCTGATCAGCGAGCGCTTTGGATATTACCATGTCGGCATCTTCCTGCTGGACGAGATCGGTCAACACGCCGTGTTGCGCGCCGCTAACAGCCAGGGAGGCCAGCGCATGTTGGCCCGCCATCATCAACTGGAAGTCGGCCATACGGGCATCGTCGGTACCGTCACCGGCAGCGGCCAGCCCAGAATTGCTTCCAACGTCGGCGCCGACAGCGCTTACTTCAACAACCCCGATCTGCCCTCCACTCGTTCCGAAATG
This sequence comes from Chloroflexota bacterium, assembly GCA_023406965.1. Next base: position 1,946 of record JAEXTI010000540.1, on the reverse strand, counting down.
GCCCTTCCACTGCTGGTAAACGATCGTGTCATTGGCGCTTTGGATGTGCAAAGCACCGAGTTGAATGCCTTCTCTGCCGATGACATTGAATTGTTCACCATTCTCGCCGACCAGGTTGCCATCGCCATTTATAACAATCAACTGTATTCCGAAACCGCTCGCGCCTTGACCGAGGCTCAAAATATCCACCGCCAATACCTGCGCCAGGAATGGACCCGTGACCTCTCGGTGCGCCGCTCGCGCGCGTTCCGCTATACACCTCAAGGTGTCATCGCCCGCGAAACCGATTCGCCCGACATCCAGGAAGCCATCACCACCGGCAAACCATACCTCGAGACCGAAACCCTTCCAGACTCCACCACCCGTGCGGTAATGGCCGTTCCCATTCAACTGCGCGGCGAAACCATCGGCGTCATCCGCGTCCAGGACCAAGGCGTCGACCGCTCCTGGTCTGATGATGAGGTGATTGCTGTTCAAGACGTGGCCCAACAGGTCAGTGTGGCGCTCGAAAACGCGCGCTTGTTTGAAAAGACTGTCCAGAGAGCAGAGCGTGAAAAGAAAGTGCTCGAAATCACAGGGTTAATCCGCTCAACCAACGACCCGCAGCAAATGCTTGAAATCGCCGCGGCTGAAATCCAAAAAGCGCTCGGCGTCACGCGGGCACAAATCATCCTTCCCAAGGGCAAAACTTCCGACAACGGAAACAACGGTGATAAGTCAGGAGGTGTTGAATGACTTACATTTTATCAATAGCGAACGAAAAAGGCGGTGTTGCCAAGACCACCACCAGCATCTCTCTGGGGGCTTCCCTGGTTGAATCCGGCGCCTCGGTGCTGCTAATCGACCTGGATGCGCAAGCCAACCTGACTCTTGCGCTGGGGGTAGATACGGCCCAAATCAAGCAGTCCATTGTTAACGTACTGCTCGAATCCCTCCCGGCAGCCCAGGCAATTATCAAAACTGGCATACCGAAGCTGGATGTCATCCCTGCCACCTCCGAGATGGGCATGACCGAACGCTTCCTGCCCATGCGCACGGGTTATGAAACTGCCCTCAAGAAAGCCCTCCGCGGGCAACCCTGGGCTTATGATTACATCATCCTCGACTGCCCTCCCTTCCTGGGCGCCATCACCACCAATGCACTCACCGCCAGCGACATGCTACTCATGCCCACCCAGGCAGAATTCTTCTCCATCAATGCGCTGCGCAGCATGATGAGCCTGGTGCGGAAAATCCGCGCTCAGAGCAACCCCCAATTGACCTACCGCCTGCTTCTGACGATGTTCGATCGCCGCAACCGCATTCACCGCACGCTGAGCGAACAGCTTCGTGCGACCTTCGGTAACGGCGTACTCGAAACCATCATTGAAACGGATACCCGTTTGCGCGAAAGCGCCATCGCCGGTCTGCCGATCATTTATCACTCCCCCAAGAGCCGCTCTTCCCTACAATATCGCGCTTTGGCTCAGGAGATCCTGACCTATGTCAAAGAAACAACTCCACAGACGGCTTAGGAACCTCTTCTCCGATCTGGAACATTCCCAGGTCGAGCAAGAGCCCGAGCATCCAACCCAGCAGCCTGCCGGTTCATTCGACGATTCTGGCTTGGATTGGCAGCCTGCGCCTGCGGCTCCGCCACCCGCCCAGCCTCACCGCGATCGCCCGGCCCTGGTCACCCCCAGCGACCTCACCGGCGTTACGGTCGACCAGCTCGGCACCGGTGTTGCGCTCCAGCCCTGGACTCATGTCGGGTTGCAGAGTCTACATTCCAATCAGGTTGGGATTCAACCCGCGTCCCCCGATGCTCCCGCCGCCATCGCTGTCCCTTTCCAGGCCGGCAACCTGGGCGAATTGCTTCTTGAGGTGGTCGACGATTCGGATCAGCGCAACTGGACGGATGATGACCGCTTCATGGTCATGGAAATCACTACCCAACTGGCCCTGGC
>JAEXTI010000512.1 GCA_023406965.1 Chloroflexota bacterium | reverse complement strand
CGCAATTCCTTTTCACGGAGCTGGCCCAGCGCTTCCAGGCCGGGGTTTTCCTCTGCCGGGCCGGTCCAGCCGCGCTCACCACGCGTGGCCATGAGCAGGTAAATTTCGACGCCTTCGGCGGCATATTTCGCCAATGTTCCACCCATGCCCAGCGATTCATCGTCGGGGTGAGGAATAACCGCCAAGAGTTTGTAAGGACCTTCCATAGGATAATCTCCTTTCGTTTATCTATTATATGCATTTTCGCCCGACTTACGAAGAACCAGAGCAGAATGGCTTGATATGCTATAATTTTGCCTATTCCCAAACGGGGTAACTTTCTCCACACTTCTCACGAGGCAGTTATGACCCTTACTCTAATCACTGGCGCCCCTGGCTGGGTTGGTACGCGTTTGGTGCGAGTTCTCTTTGACGGGCTCTCGGTTGGCCCCAATACAACACCGGTTGCGGCCCGCTCCACGCTGCGCTGTCTCATCCGCCCAGATCAAAGCCCCGAGCCGATACAAAAAATTGGAGCCATCGAAACCGTCAGTGGGGATCTGCGCGATCCTGCCGCTGCCAGGGCGTTGTGCAAGGATGCTCAAGGGGCAACCCTCTTTCATTGCGCCGGCGTGGTCCACCCAAGACGAACCGTATCTGAGCTTTACGAACACAACGTGACTGGCACTCGCAATCTTCTTCAAGCCGCCGAAGCCGCGGGAGTGCGACGGGTCATCGTTCTTTCTTCCAATTCGCCCGTCGGAAATAACCCCAGCCGGGATCACCTGTTTGACGAAGAATCACCGTACAACCCTTACATGAGTTATGGGCGATCCAAGATGCGCATGGAGTTAGATGTAAAGGAGTTTCAGGCTCGTGGCAAGCTCGAAACGGTAATTTTGCGTCCCACCTGGTTCTACGGTCCCGACCAACCCGAGCGCCAAACAACTTTCTTTCGCATGATCAAGAACGGCTCTGCCCCGATCTTAGGAGATGGGGGCAACCTGCGCTCCATGTCCTATATCGACAACTTGTGCCAGGGCATCCTGCTTAGCGAGTTCAACCCCCAAGCGAATGGTCAAATCTACTGGATAGCCGACCGGCGGCCCTATTCGATGGCTGAAATCATCGACACGGTCGAGCGCTTGATGGAAACTGAATTTGGCATGAAGGTAACCCGTAAACGCCTGCGCTTACCTGCCTTTGCCGGCGACTTGGCTCAAATTGGCGATGCGGTTATTCAAGGAATGGGCCTGTACCAGCAAAAGCTTCATGTAATATCGGAAATGAACAAGACCATCGCCTGTTCCGTAGAGAAAGCAGAGCGAGTGCTCGGATATCAGCCGCTGGTGGAACTGGAAGAGGGGATGCGCCGATCACTGGCCTGGTGTATGCAAAACGGTGTCCAGATTTAACCACCATGTCCAAAGCTACCTCCTCCTCTCATCATTTTCGCCTTCAGGTTAAATATCTCCCCTGGCTTGGGTTGGCCGCGCTCTTGCTATACCAGGCCTGGATGTTTTACTTCCGCCTGCCTCTTTCGCTCGGTCCGCGAGTCATTTTCGAACCCTGGGCTCTTCGCAACGGCTATTTCATTTACGAGAACATTACCGACCTTCATTCGCCATTCATGCCCTGGCTCCTCACAGTCCTGGGATATATTATCCCAAACGGGCTGCGGCTGGCGAAACTCACTCTGGTCGGGTTATTGTCTCTCTCAACCTTGTTCACCTTCCTAGTGGCACGGCGCTATTTGGGCAATTGGGCCGGGCTGGCTGCCGCCGCTCTTTTTGTTCTTTGGGCACCTACAATTGGGTTTGGCAAACTTTGGTATGAAGCTTTTCTCGCGCCCGCATATTTGATTTACTTGCTTGCCTACAGACCATCTAATCAACCCCGCACTTACAAGTGGTGGCTATTTTGGGGATTGTTTGGCGGGTTCACCGTTTTAATCAAACAACATGCTGCTCCTGTGCTCGCCGCTTTCCTGATCTGGGAAGGGATCACCGCTCTCAATACCGAACGAAGCAAGGTTTCGATCTTGTGCGACCTTATCTTTACAGGTTTAATCTCATTTATTCCACTCGGGATTGCCTTCATTTTTCAGATTATCCAGACCGGATCGGCTGAGAGCATGTTTTACTGGATCATTACATACTCGTTCGAGGACACATACTCAATATTAGCATCCAACCCTCCAAACATTGGCCATCTAAAATTTTTCATCGAAATTAATTTACTGCTCTTACCCGCTTTACTGGGGTTTGGAATTCTAGTAAGAACGAAAAACCCCGCCTGGAAAGAAATTGGCCTATGGTTATGCACGATGATCTCGGGTGCATTTGTTTTGTACCCGCGATATGGCACCTGGAAACTTCAGCCCATATTAGCGATTTTCATTTTGTTAGCAGTTTGGATCGTGAGCATTGTGCTACGCTCTCGGCAAGATCAATTTACCAGGGCATTTTCCATCGGCGTCGTAGGAATAATTTGCGTTTACTGGCTGCTCGGTAATGTGCCCGCGCATGTGTCCGCCATCCGAAACACCGAACCCCGGCTTATTTCCGAATATTCGGAGCCAGAAGCGCTTGCTGGGCAGATTCGAGAAGTGGTCGGTGAACCAAAAAGTATCTACATTTTTGTGGATGACGAAGCGACTTCAAACCTTTATTACCTACTCAATACACCACCCCCACAATACTGGATATTCCATTATCCATGGTACATGACGGATAATATTAAGAGTAGAATCTTGGCATCTCTTCAAGAATCGCCCCCTGAATGGATCGTGTATCTACCAGGACGCTGGGAGATGGACAAGTATGCGCCGGAACTAATTAATTATGTCGAATCGAATTATCAAGCAGAGTCCACATTAACATTCTTCACAGGGCCCGCTTTATTGATGCGCCGCATCCCTGGACGCTGACCGAAACTCGCTTGCAACCGCTCAAATCCAGTATAATTTTCTCATGCTCACAATCGTGCAGGAAAAAGTGCGCCAGGCCGTTGGGCTGCTGAATGAACTTAACCTGGACGTCTGGCTGACGTTTGTTCGCGAGACCAGCGCCGGGGGTGACCCCGTGCTGCCCTTAATCTACGGCTCCGGCAGCCTGACCTGGCCCAGCGCATTGATGATTGCCCGCAGCGGCGAAACAATTGCCCTGGTGGGGAGGTACGAAGCGCACGCTGCCGAGGCCTCCGGCGCCTACACCCAGGTGATCCCCTACGACGAGTCTCTGCGACCACACCTGCGCGAATCCCTGGAACGCCTGGACCCGCACCGTCTGGCCATTAACACTTCGGTCACCGATGTGATGGCCGATGGCTTAACTCATGGAATGTACCAGATGCTCGTTGAAATGCTGGCGGGAACGCCCTTTGCAGGGCGGTTGGTTTCATCAGAAGAACTCATTGCCACCTTACGGGGGCGTAAAACGCCCGCCGAGCTAGAGCGTATCCGGGCCGCCATCCGCACAACCGAACAAATCTATGCGCAGACTTTTGCCTTTGCCCGCCCAGGGATGAGTGAACGGCAGATCGCGGGCTTCATGCACGATCAGATGGCTGCGCGCGGCGTAGAAGCTGCCTGGAGCTATGAAGGCTGCCCCATCGTCAATGCCGGGCCTGATTCGCCGGTAGGGCATGGCGAGCCCGGCGAACTCCTCCTCCAGTCTGGCATGATCCTGCACATCGATTTCGGCATTCGTCAGGCTGAATACTGTTCGGACATCCAGCGGCTGGCCTACTACCTGGCTCCCGGCGAGAGTGAGCCGCCCGCCGAAGTGCTGCGCGGATTCAACACGGTGGTAGAAGCCATCCAGGTCGCCGCACAGGCTCTCAAACCAGGGCGCAAGGGCGAAGAAATCGATGCAATTGCCCGCTCCTACATCACCCGCGCAGGCTATCCGCAGTATATGTACGCCACCGGTCACCAACTGGGCCGCCTGGCTCACGATGGCGGCGCATTGCTTGGCCCGCGCTGGGATCGTTACGGCAAGGCCCCCGGCTACCACGTGGAAGCCGGGCAAGTTTACACCATTGAACCGGGCCTGATGCTGCCCGGATATGGGTATATAGGCATCGAAGAAGACATACTGGTCACCAACCAGGGCGCGGAATTTCTCTCCGAGCCGCAAACTCAGTTGATTGTAGTGGCGCTTTAGCCAGAAAGGAAAAAACATGCTTGCGATCATTAACGGAACCGTGATGACCATCACTCACGGAACCATCGAACACGGAACGGTGCTGATTGATGGCGGAAAGATCACCGCTGTCGGCGCCGGCCTGACCGTTCCGCCAGGAGCCGAGATCATCGACGCGGCAGGTAAAGTGGTCATGCCCGGTCTGATCGATGCGCACTGCCACACCGGCTTGTTCGGAGATGGAATCGGCTGGGAACACGCCGACGGCAATGAAATGACGGACCCGATCACTCCGCACATGCGCGCTCTGGATGGAATCCACCCTGAAGATATCGCCTTTCCCGACCTGGTGGAAGCAGGTGTCACTACGATCATGACCGGTCCCGGCAGCGGGAACCTGATCGG
>JAEXTI010000494.1 GCA_023406965.1 Chloroflexota bacterium | reverse complement strand
CCGCGCGGCCCCACCAGCAAAACACCGCTGACCAGGGGGTTGATGATGGAAAGGAGCAGCGCCAGTTTCATCTCTTGCTGTCCCACCAGGGCCAGGAAAGGGAAGGGCATGACGTCGGCCAGGCCGGCATCTTCGTGGGGTAGGTCGGCTTCAAAGGCGCGCCCGGTGACCAGATCGATCAGTTCGCGCAATGAGCGAACGGTTCGGACGTAACCGGTTTCTTTTTCTCCCAGAGCAGAGTCGTTATACTCCGACATGATTGCGCACTCCTTTTGAAACGGCCTGCGACCGCCAGATGGGTTAACTGACGTCGTTATACGTCCAGTATCGATTGGCGAAGAAGTTCCACATCATCACTACCAGCACCGCAATCGCCAGGGCAATGTTGTGCCCGACGAAGGTGGGGCTGAGGAAGAAGGTTTTTGAAAGGTTCTTATCAAAGAAGGTGATCAGTACTTTTTCGAGCCAGGCGAATAATGGGGTGCGGATGCCCAGGCCAATCAGGCTAACCACAGCAAACTGGACAATTTGCCTGGAGACATTCTTGCTGCGCGAATCCGGATAGGTCCAGAAACGGTTCCAAAGGAAGTTGCTGGTGACGGCGGCTGTGAAAGAGATGACCGAGGACAGAACGCCGGCGAGTTTGAAAATGCCGGTGAGGATGTTGAAGGTGCCAAAATCGACCACGGCGCCAATGACACCCACAACAGCGAAGCGTAAGAAGCGGCCTCTTTCTTGTGGGTTGGTGATGATCATTCCAATCCCATTTTTTGACGGAAGTAAGGTACGGTCAGAGCGATTCCTTGTTCGAGAGATACTTTCGGTTCCCATTGTAATAATTCCTTCGCACGAGTAATATCCGGCCTGCGGCGTTGGGGGTCGTCCCCCAGGCGCAGGGCCGGTTTTGATGTGATTCCAGATGAATTGCCGACAATACGATTGATGGTTTCCGCGAATTCAATCATATTCATTTCATTGGGGTTGCCAATATTGACAGGATAATGTTCATCAGACATGAGCAGGCGGTAGATGCCATCGACCAGATCGCTGACGAAGCAGAAGCTGCGGGTTTGCTGCCCGTCGCCATAGACGGTGAGGGGCTCGCCGCGGATGGCTTGCTGGATGAAGTTAGGTACCACACGACCGTCATCCAGGCGCATGCGCGGGCCAAAAGTGTTGAAGATACGTACAATGCTGGTATTGAGGCCGTGGTAGCCGTGGTAGGCCATTGTGAGGGCTTCAGCGAAGCGTTTGGCTTCGTCGTACACCGAGCGCACACCAATGGGGTCTACGTGGCCCCAGTAAGTTTCTTTCTGGGGATGCTCCAGCGGGTCGCCATAGATCTCGCTGGTGGAGGCCAGCAGGTAGCGAGCATTGTGAGCGCGGGCCACTCCCAGGGTATTATGGGTGCCCAGCGCCCCCGCTTTCATGGTTTGAATCGGCAAATTGGTGTAGCCGTAGGGGGAGGCGGGGTTGGGGCTGGCAGGCGAGGCGAAGTGCAGGACGGCCTGTACCTTGCCGGGAACAAAGATAAAGTTCGACACATCGTGACGGATAAAGGTGAAATTGGGGTTTCCGGCCAGGTGTTCAAGGTTGTCAGGGCTGCCGGTAATGAAGTTGTCCATTCCGATGACGAAATGACCCTCATTAATCAGCTTCTCGCACAGGTGAGAACCCAGGAAGCCGGCTGCGCCGGTGACTAAAACACGCATGGAAGTTTTTCTCCTCATAGTTTTCCGGCGGGCTACCAATCGATGTGCTGGATCAGGCCGTCGCCGGTGATTTGCTGGTATTCCCGCGTGGCGGGATCGATCAGATACAGGTTGCCATCATAGAGCGCAGCCAGGCGGTAATTTCCATCTGAAAAGGTTTCCGGCGACCAGATCACCGATTGGGGCTCGAGACCGTTCATATCCTCGGCGGGAAACAGCACCTGGGTGTTGGAGCCGTCGCGGTCGATGACCGCCAGACGGTAGCGGCCTGTTTCGCTCAGCTCGGGGAAAATGGCTTGCAGATAAGCCACTTGAAAGCTGCCATCTTCGAGCGAGGGGGAGGTTACCGGGTAGGCAAACATGCCGCTTTGCTCAACCAGCCTCAGCAGGGGGCCTTCGAGGATCACAGCAGATAGGTCAAAAACGGGTGAGGCTTCGGCGTTCTCCAGGCCGGGTTTGGATTGGTGCGTGACCAGGTAGAGGCTGTTGCCGGAGGGCGCCCAGGCCAGACCGCTGACCCAGGCCCAATCGCCGCCGGTCTGGTAGGGGAGGATATCGACCAGGGAGGTGAGCTCGCCGGCGTCCAGGTCAACCAGCCCTGCGCCATCGGGGCGAGCGTAGGCCAGTTGGTCCCCTTCCGGAGACCAGGCGAAGGATGTGCCCCACCAGCCGTATGTGCCGCCGGAACCCCCTTCGATGAGCTGGGTGCGTTGGATATACATGCCTGAACTGGCATAGGAAACGATCCATAGATCATTGTTGGCCTGCCAGCCGGGGGCAGTGGCGCGGGGTTCCACGGTTGAATAGGCGATGGTGAGGAGCTTATTAGGGGCCCAATCGGCAAAATGGACAATGTTGCTGACGCGCAAGTCCACCGGCTCGGCGCCTTCCTCGGTGATGTTGACCATCCACAAGGTGTTGATCTCTTCGTCGGGGGCGGCGGTTGATTTGCGGGTGAAGAGCAGCCAGTCGCGCTCGGGAGAGAGCGAAAACACGTACCCGTCCAGGTCACCGGAGGTGACCAGCGGCGTGCGCACGCCGGTGTTGCTGTCCATGGACCAGGCGTTGCCACCCGCAAGGTAAACGAGACGCCCGGGGATGGAGATGGGCGTGAAGGGGCGTTGAACGCCAACCATGACGATTTCGGCCTGAGGTTCTTTGATCAGCTCCGACTTGAACACAGTGCGGGCCAGGGGTTGGCCATCTTCGTAGACCTGGCGGTAAGTGATCTGTTGGACACCGTTTACGCCTAGCTGGATGATGCGCTCTTGCTTTTCGGGCAGCGATTCGTTGCGGACAATTTGCCGGTCGAAGGGGATGGTGGTTTCCTCGATTTCAAACTCTTCGCTGACGCGCACAACGGTGATCATTGCATCCGGCGAGAGTACGGTATAACCAGCCGGATCAATCCGGTCAAGCGAGTTGAGTTTCACGCCGCTGCGATCCAACACATTCTGCACAGTGTCACCGGGAGTTGCCTGAACATTGGTCTGCTTGCCGTCGACCTGAAGCGTGACAGAGAAGGTTTCGGTTGGCTTGGGCGTGCGCGGCAGGCAAGCGGAAAGCATCAGCGCTGCCAGAAAGAGCAATGCGGCGGTCATGATTGGGAAGATGCGGGCTGGCTGTGGTCGGCGGTTGTTCATAAATCGGGTATAATCGGTGCGTTGCCTGTTGAGCTTAAGGTTGGACCATCTGCCCGGTAACGGTCATGACACCTTCGCCGATGGTGACGCTCTGAACGTCGAGCCTGCGCCCGTCTACGGAGGTCATTTCTTGCATGTTGGCATTCATGGTGTCGTTGATCTGGGTGATAATCCGGTCGGGCAGGGGCAGCGCGCCCAGTTTGGCGTCTTGCACTTCAACCGACAGGCTGCCGTTGGCAACGTAGGCAGAGAAAACGAGCGTAGCCTGGGCAGTGAGTTTTTCAATGGTGACATCTCCGCTCATTTCGATGTTGCCGTTGGTTAAGCGGACCTGGGGATTTACAAACGCTACGTCGCTTTGTTGCCCCAGTTGCCTGGCTAGGTAAGAAGTCAGTTGAGTGTCGGTGATGGTCAAGGTGACCAGGTTGCCGGCGTCGAGTTCGGCGGCAGCCGTCGCCAACTGATCCTCCAGGGCTTGTGCCTGAGCAGGGTCCACCGGAATGGCGGTGGGCGTGGGGGGCAGGTCGCGAGTGGGCAGACCGCAAGCGAGGCTGGATAAGACAAGTACCAATAGTAAAAACGAAATTCGTTTCATCATTCTAATCCTAGGAAATGTGAATTTTACCGCTCAATTATAGCATGAGTGAACAAACCCAACCCCTTACGAATTTGCAACTCCGCGCAGCGCTTGAAGCGCTGTTGTTTGTGGCTGCCGGTCCGGTGACCCCGGCCCAGTTGGCTGAAGCGCTTGACCAGAAAGGCGAGGCCGTTGAAGAGGCGCTGCGTGCGCTGGGCGAGGAGTACGCCGACGGGCGCGGTTTGAGCCTGCAGTGGCATGGCGGGCGCGTGCAATTGACCAGCGCGGCAGGTTTCGCCGCGCAGGTGGAAAAGTTCCTGGGGCTGGAAGCCACCGCCCGCTTGAGCCGGGCTGGGCTGGAAACGTTGGCTATTGTCGCATATCGCCAGCCGGTGACGCGCCCAACCATTGACGGCATTCGCGGGGTGAATAGCGATGGCGTGATGAAAAGCCTGTTGGGCAAGGGGTTGATTCAAGAGGTGGGGCGGTCGGAAGGACCAGGCAGACCGATTCTATACGGGACGACCAGCGAGTTCTTGCAGCATTTTGGGTTGTCTTCTTTAATTGAATTGCCGCCTTATGACATTCCCGATGAGGATGAGTTTGGGGAAGAAGAGCCCAAGAATGGAATTCTGAAGGATTAATTCCGGGCTGATCGAGTATAATCTTAATTATGGAAGAACGAGTGCAGAAAATCTTGGCGCGGGCCGGTTATGGTTCGCGTCGTTCGTGTGAAGAGTTAATTGAGCAGGGCCGGGTGAAAATCAACGGTCAGGCTGCCATTTTGGGCTCCAAAGCGGATGCAACCAAAGACAAAATCACCGTAGACGGTTCCGTCATCCCACAGGCGGAAGCGAATGTGTACATTGCGCTACACAAACCGCGCGGGGTGATCTCGGCGGTGGACGCCCCCGGCGACCCGCGCCCCACGGTGCGAGACCTGGTGCAGGTGACCGAAGCCGTCTACCCGGTTGGGCGGCTGGACGTGGAAAGCGAAGGGCTGATCCTGCTGACCAATGACGGTGAATTGACCAACAAACTGACCCATCCGCGTTTTGGACATCAGAAAGAGTACCGCGTGCTGGTGGCAAAACACCCCGACGATGCTCAGTTGGAAGCTTTCCGCCGCGGCGTGGTGCTGGAAGATGGCTACAAAACATCACCGGCGGATGTGCGTGTGGAGACTACCCAGGGCAAAGGCTCGTGGTTGAACGTGGTGCTGCGAGAAGGCCGCAAACGGCAAATCCGCGAGACATGCGCGACCATTGGGCTGCCTGTGGTGCGCATCGTTCGTGTGCGAATCGGCACGCTGCGGCTGGGCGATCTGAAGCCCCGCGAGTGGCGTCATTTGACCAGTAGCGAGGTGCGGGCGCTGCAAGAGGGTAAAGAGACCGCGCGACCCACGCGCCGGGTTGCTCCGACCGAAAAGTTTATCCGTCAGGAAGTGGATCAGCGCATGGAGCACAGACCCGCCCCGGAGGTGCACAACCGCCCAGCGCGCTCCGGCGAGAGCCAATCCCGCCCGAGAACCGGAACAGGTCGACCATCCTCTTCTGTGCGACCGGCGGTCAAGCCGGGCGCGCGCCCAACGACGCGACCGAGCGGTGGGCAAGGTCCCAAGCCTGCTGGGAGACCGGCAGCTAAGCCGCGGCCTAAGCGGAATTCGTAATACTCTAACTGATATTCTCCCGCTTTGAGTCGGGAGGACTTTCAAAAAAGCATGATGCGGCGCGTTCGCGCCGCATCATGCTTTTTTGAATTAATTTCCTTCTTTGGGCAGCAATTCGATCAGGGGAGCGAGGGATTCGAGACGCACCGGGGCCTCTTTGGCGCGGCGGCGGACGACATCCTTGAGTTTATCCACTTCGAGCGTGATATAGGGCGCGTCGGGCGCATCCACGCTGGCTTTGGGGCTGGTGAATACCAGAATAGGTCGCACCTCGGGCATTTCCTGTCC
>JAEXTI010000474.1 GCA_023406965.1 Chloroflexota bacterium | reverse complement strand
GGCTGCGCTTTTCTTTGAGGGATGCGCAGCCGGCGAGGCGCAAGCGGAGGGTGAGCACGGCGACAGGCATAAATAACACTTTTTCGGTCTACTTATAATCGAAAGGAGGATGAAAGTCAAATGGATGACTCATTGAGAATTGGTGGGATGGGACCAGCATTTTGGGGTTGATATTCACGGTGTAGGGCGCAGCTAAGAAGTGCCGGTTGGTAAAGTTGACGAATCTCGCTGCGCCCCTACAAGAGGGGGAGGGGTTTCTAAGCTATGAATCCCTCCCTTGCACAATCCCCCTGGCACGGGTACAATCCTTTCCGAAAAGAGGAAGGATGCCCGATATCGAGACCCTGTACCAGCAAGCTTTGGATTATCTTTATAGTTATGTTGATTACAGCCTGACGCACAGCTTCAACTTCACGGACGAGGAGTTTGATCTCGGTCGGATGCACGAGCTGCTGCGTTTGTTGGGCGACCCGCACAAGCAGTATCCGGTGATTCATGTGGCGGGGACCAAGGGGAAGGGCTCGACGGCGGCGTTGATTGGTTCGGCGCTGCGAGCGCAGGGATATACGGTGGGCTCTTACACCTCACCACATCTGCAGGATTACACCGAGCGCATTCAAGTGAATGCTGAGAGCATTTCGAAAGCGGAGCTGGTGGCGCTGGTGGATCAAATCAAGCCTTTTGTGGCCCAGGTGCAACGGCTGACGACCTTTGAGATCACCACGGCGCTGGGCTTTCTTTACTTTGCTCAACGCAAGGCGGATGTGGCTGTGGTGGAGGTGGGACTGGGTGGGCGGCTGGACGCGACCAATGTGGTTGAGCCGTTAGTCTCGGTGATCACTTCGTTGTCGATGGATCACATGAGCGTGCTGGGCGACACTTTGCCCAAGATCGCTACGGAGAAAGCGGGGATCATCAAAGCAGGTCGCCCGGTGGTTAGTTCACCGCAGCGCGAGGATGCCCGGCAGGTGCTGGAGACGATTGCGGCTGAACGCGGCGCGCCCCTCATCCAGGTAGGCAAGGACTTCTTCTTCTCACACGGCAGCCATGATTTGAACGGGCAGACTTTGCTGGTGTGGAAGGCGGCTGAACAACCCCTGGTGGACGAGTACATCGAATCGGGTGGGGTGAACGAATGGGAACCGCTGCACCTGCAAATCCCGCTTTTAGGATATCACCAGGTGCAAAACGCGGCTACTGCTTACGCGGTGCTGCAGGTGGCCCGCGAGAACGGTCTGGCGGTGAGTGAAGAGGCCATTCGGGCCGGGTTTGGCGCGGTGCAGTGGCCGGGGCGCTTCGAAGTGTTGCAGCGCAACCCGTTGTTGATTGTGGATTCGGCGCACAACCGGGATTCGGCACTCAAGTTGCGTCTGACCCTGGATGATTATCTACCAGGGCGGGCCGTGATTATGATCTTTGGCGCATCCGAGGACAAGGATGTGCAGGGAATGTTTGAAGAACTGATGCCGCGCGTCAAGCGGGTCATCGCTACCCAGTCGGTGCATCCGCGGGCGATGGAGGCGGCGCGGCTGGTTGATTTGGCCCACCGATTTGGCCGCCCTGGACAGGTCATTTTGCCTGTAGAAGCGGCCCTGCAAACCGCTTTGAAACTAGCCGCGCAGGAAGAGGCTGTTGTGCTGACGGCAGGCAGCCTGTTTGTGGCGGCAGCGGTGCGGCAAGCCTGGCTGGAGCAGCACGTTCCTCAGGATTCGCAGGCATTGGTGCCTGTGCAACAAGTTTAATGGCTGGAGAAAAGAATGATGAAAGATGATTGGGCCGGATCCGAAACGGAAGATTATTCGAATAATTTGCAGCAGCGCACTGAGGAGCTCTACCGCATTCCGGATGCCGACCTGGACAGCGAAGGGCTAATTGAATGCTCGGCGTTTATCATGCGAGACATGCTCGTCTATCCGCGCATGATCTCTCCTATTTTTATTGCGCCGGGGCCTAATTCACTGTCTGTGCAGGATGCCCAGTTGGGTGAAGAGACGATGATTGGGCTGGTGCAGCAAAACCCGGAGATTGACGAGCCGACGCCTGAAGATTTCCTGCCCATCGGCATAGAGATTGCCATTGGACGGCTGCTGTCGCTTTCAGACGGGAACAGCTCGGCGCTGGCGCAAGGCCGGCGGCGCGTGGAAGTGGTCGAGATCGTTCAGACCGAGCCGTATTATCGTGTGCGCGCCCGGCCGATTTTTGAGCCCGCCGAGGTGGATCGCGAGATGAATGCGCTGATGCGCACCACGCGCGATCTGTTTGAGCGCTGCGTGCAGTTGGACCGCAGCCTTCCGGACGAGGCGCATTTGTTCTCGATCAATATTCCCGAGCCGGGCTGGCTGGCAGATATGATTGCTACGGCCATTTCGTTGCCGTTCAAGGAACGGCAGACCTTGCTATTGATGCCGGACCCTCGCGAGCGCTTAAAGCGGTTGAACTTTTTGCTGGCCCAGGAACTGGATGTGCTGCAACTGGAAGACGAAATCCAGAATAAGGTGCAGAACGAGGTGGACCGCAGCCAGCGGGAGTTTTACCTGCGCGAGCAGATGAAAGCCATTCAGACGGAGCTGGGCGAAGGGGATGTCTTCCTGCGGGATATTGCCGAACTGCGCGAAAAGATTGACACGGTGGAACTGCCCGAAGAAGCGCGCAAGGTGGCGAATAAAGAAATTGAGCGCCTGATGCAGATGTCATCAATGGCGCCCGAAGTGGGTATCATTCGGACTTACCTGGATTGGATCCTGGAGTTGCCCTGGACGTATCTGACCGAGGATAATCTGGACGTGGACCATGCGGCCAAGGTGCTGGAAGAAAACCACTTCGGCTTGAAAGACGCCAAAGACCGCATCCTGGAATATATTGCCGTGCGCAGCTTGAAGCCAAAAAAGCCTCGCCAGCCGATCCTGTGCTTTGCGGGGCCGCCCGGGACGGGGAAAACCTCCTTGGGGCGTTCGATTGCCGAGGCGTTAGGGCGCAAATTTGTGCGCCTTTCGTTGGGAGGGGTGCGGGATGAGGCTGAAATCCGCGGGCACCGGCGCACTTACATTGGGGCGCTGCCGGGACGCATCATCCAAACCATGCGCCGGGCGGGTTCGATGAACCCCTTGTTCATGCTGGATGAGATCGACAAGCTGGGGGCCGATTTCCGCGGCGACCCTTCGGCGGCGCTGCTGGAGGTGCTGGACCCCGAACAGAACAACACCTTCTCCGACCACTACCTGGAGATCCAGTACGATCTCTCAAAGGTGATGTTCATCACGACTGCAAACTCCTTGGGCTCCATTCCGCCCGCGTTGTTGGACCGCATGGAAGTGATCGAGTTTCCCGGTTATATCGAAGAAGATAAGCTGGAGATTGCCCGGCGTTTCCTGATCCCGCGACAGATCGACGAAAGCGGGTTAGAAGAGTCGGAGATCTACTTTAACGAGCAGGCATTGCGGCGGATCATTCGCGAGTATACCTACGAAGCGGGCGTGCGCAATCTGGAGCGCGAAATTGGGCGGATGTGCCGCAAGGTGGCACGCTTGAAGTCTGGAAAGAAAGAATTCCCCAGCAAGTTAGGGCCCGCGGCTGTGGAACGTTTCCTGGGGCCGCCTCAGTTCTTCCAGTCTGAGGCCGAGCGGCAGGATGAAGTGGGTGTGGCGACTGCCGTGGCCTGGACGGAGATGGGCGGCGAGATCATGCCGGTGGAAGTGGCGATTCTGGATGGGAAGGGGAACTTGCAGATTACCGGGCAGATTGGGGAAATCATGCAGGAATCGGCGCAGGCTGCGCTTTCATTCATGAAATCGCGAGCGCGGGATTTTGATATCGATCCGGCTTGCTTTGAGAACCTGGATATTCACATTCACGTGCCGGAGGGGGCCATCCCGAAGGATGGGCCGAGCGCGGGGATCACCATGGCGACGGCGTTGATCTCGGCTTTTACCGAGCGGCGCGTGTACAAAGAGGTTGGTATGACCGGTGAAATCACTTTGCGCGGGCGGGTGCTGCCGATTGGCGGCCTGCGCGAGAAGGTGCTGGCGGCCCACCGAG
>JAEXTI010000472.1 GCA_023406965.1 Chloroflexota bacterium | reverse complement strand
ATGGCCGTGATTGCTAAGAACTGCCCGCAACACCGCGTGGTGGTGGTGGATATCAATGAAGCCAAGATCGCAGCATGGATGAGCGATGATCTGCCGATCTACGAGCCGGGGCTGCTGGACGTGGTGAAGGCGGCCCGCGGGCGCAACCTGTTCTTCTCTACCGAGATCAACAAGAACATTGATGAGGCAGACATCATTTTTGTCAGCGTGAACACGCCGACCAAGACCTTTGGTCGCGGGGCGGGCAAGGCCGCCGATTTGCAGTGGTGGGAGAAGACGGCCCGGCAGATTGTGGACAATTCGAGCCATTCGAAGATTGTGGTGGAAAAAAGCACGCTGCCGGTGCGCACCGCCGAGGCAATGGAGCGAATTTTAAACTCGAACGACCGCGGGCTGCACTTCGATGTGCTGTCGAATCCGGAGTTCCTGGCGGAAGGCACGGCGGTGGATGATATGGAAAAGCCCGACCGCGTGCTGATCGGCGGGCGCGATACTGAGTCGGGACGGAAAGCGGTGCAGGCGCTGGCGGACGTGTACGCGACCTGGATTCCGCGCGAGCGGATTTTGACCACGGGGTTGTGGTCCAGCGAGCTTTCGAAGCTGGTAGCGAATGCTTTCCTGGCGCAGCGGGTGTCGTCGATCAACGCGGTGTCGGCGCTGTGCGAGAAGACGGAAGCGGACGTGACCGAGATTGCCAGGGCGATTGGCATGGACCGGCGCATTGGGCCGAATTTCCTGAAAGCAGGGGTGGGCTTTGGCGGGTCGTGCTTCCAGAAGGATATTCTCAACCTGGTGTCCCTGTGCCAGCATTACGGGCTGAACGAGGCCGCGGAGTACTGGGAGCAGGTGGTTAAGATGAATAACTGGCAGCAGCAGCGCTTTGTTTCTGAGATGATCACGGCCATGTTCAACACGGTGGCGGGCAAGCGCATTGCGCTGCTGGGGGCGGCTTTCAAGGCCGACACGGGCGATACACGCGAGTCGCCGGCGCTGGCGGTGTGCAGGTCGCTGCTGGAAGAGCGGGCGCATGTGGTGTTGAGCGACCCGTATGCGCTGGAGAATGCGCGCGCCGATTTGGGCAAGCTGGCGGACAAGGTGATTTTTGAGCCGGACCCCTATAAAGCGGCGGAAGGGGCGCATGCCATTGCGGTGCTGACGGATTGGAAGGCGTATGCGAAGCTGGATTATGCGCGGATGTTCAAGTCGATGACGCACCCGGCGTTTGTGTTCGATGGGCGGAATATTCTGGATCGCAAGGCGCTATATGATCTGGGGTTCAATGTGTATGCGATCGGCAAACCGGCCATGACGCATTTCGAGAATGGGAAGTAAGAGACTATCCGCGAATGGAAGGGAAGAGATTTTTCTCCGCGAATAACGCTAATTGGTGCGAATGGAAGAAAAAAAGAAGAGAATTTTTCCACGAACCCTGGCACTTGCATCCAGGGCAAGTGTTACACGAATGGCACGAATTGTGGGAGAAGAGAAGAAATTTTCTCCGCGAATTACGCTAATTGGCGCGAATGGAAGGAAGAGAAGAGATTTTTCTCCACGAATTACACAAATTACGCGAATTAGAAGAGAAGATAGCTATCTGCGAAATGCCCTGGCCTTGCCAGGGTGGACGCGAATAGGCGCGGGTAAGAGGAAAGAGTAGAAAATTTCTCCACGAACCCTGGCACTTGCATCCAGGGCAAGTGTTACACGAATGGCACGAATTGGAAGAAAAGAGAAGGAGTTTTGTCTGCGAAAAGCCCTGGCCTTGCCTGGGTGACGCGAAAACGAGGAAATTTTTTCTGCGAATTTAGCGAATTGCACAAAATCACAAGAAAATCTCTTCTCTTATCTAGTAATTCGTGTCAATTGGTGTAATTCGTGGAAAAAATCTTGGGAGGTACGATGCCGGAGGCGACATTTCAATTTCCGAAGGGCTTTTTGTGGGGCTGCGCGACGGCTTCACACCAGGTGGAAGGGCAGAACATCAACAACAACTGGTACGCCTGGGAGCAAACCGAGGGCAAGATCCGCAACGGGGACAAGGCCGGGCTGGCCTGCGACTGGTGGGGCGGACGCTGGCGCGAGGATTTCGACCGCGCCGCCGAGACCGGGCAAAACGCGCAGCGCATTTCGGTAGAGTGGAGCCGGATCCAACCGGCGCCGGACCGCTGGGACGAGGAAGCCCTGGAGCGCTACCGGGCCATGCTGCGCGGGCTACACGAGCGCAAGATGACCCCGCTGGTGACGCTGCACCATTTTTCGGAGCCGCTGTGGCTTTCGGAGATGGGCGGATGGGAGAGCGACAAGGCTCCGGCGCTGTTCGCGGCTTTCGCGCGTAAGATGGTGGAAGCCCTGAAGGAATACTGCACCTCGTGGATCACGATCAACGAGCCGAATGTGTTCGCGGTGAGCGCTTATCTGTTTGGCGATTTCCCGCCAGGGAAGAAGGACATGGGCGCGATGGTGCGCGTGATGGCCAATCTGCTCAAGGGTCACGCGATGGCTTATAAGGTCATTCACGAGATTCAAAAAGAGGCGCGGGTGGGGGTGGCTATTCACCTGCGGTCGTTCTGGCCGGCGGGGCCGGTGAAGTTCTTGGACCGCATTCCGGCGAACGTCTTGAACCAGGCTTTTAACACGGCGTTCATGGATGCGCTGGTGGACGGCAAGCTGCGCATGGTGGTGAAGACCGTGAACGTGCCAGAGGCGGCGGGAACGCAGGACTTCATCGGGGTCAATTACTACACGGTGGAGATGGTGCGCTTCAACCTGCTCAAGCCGGGCGCGCTGTTCCGCGACGGGTTCTATGATCCACAAGCGACCATGAGTGGAACGGGGTTCCTTGCGAACATGCCCGAAGGGCTGGGGCAATGGTTGAAGTGGGCGGGGAAGTTCAATTTGCCGGTGATGGTGACGGAGAACGGCGTGGAGGATGCGGAGGACCGGATGAGGCCGCAGTACCTGGTGGAGCATATTCACCAGGTGTGGCGGGCCTCGAACTTTGTGGCCCAGGTGAAGGGCTACTTCCACTGGTCGCTGGTGGATAATTTTGAGTGGGAGCGGGGCTGGTCCCAGCGCTTTGGGCTATGGGGCCTGGACTCGGCCACGCAAATGCGTATCCGGCGGCCGAGCGTGGATTTGTACGCGGCGATTTGCAAGCAGAACGCGCTGACGTACGAGATGGTTGCGAAGTACGCGCCGGCATCGCTGGCGAAAATTTTCCCAGGATAGGTTTGGATTTTCAAGGAGGAAATTCGTTATGGCTACTCAAAATCGACCGTTGGTAACTCAGGCTGGGTCGCAGGTGATTTCCCTGAAATCGAAGAACACAGGGCGCGACTATGATCTGTATGTCTTGCTTCCAGCATCCTATGCGGAGACCAAGCGCAAGAAGTACCCTGTGTTGTATGCAATGGACGGACAGTGGGACTTCAAGCTGCTGGATGCCATCATCGGTGGGCTGGTGTATGACAAATTCATTCCCGAGATGATCCTGGTGGGAGTTACTTATTCCGGCGAAAACGCCGATTTTAACAGCTTGCGGGCCATGGATTATACGCCGGTGGGTTACCCGGATCTGCCCGGTTCGGGCGACGCGCCCAAGTTCTTCAAGTGCATGAAAGAAGAAATTATGCCCTTGATCGAGGGCGAATTCCGAGCCGACCCGCACAAGCGGATTTTGTCGGGCAGCTCGTTTGGCGGGACGTACGTGCTCTACAGTTTGTTCAGCGAGCCGGAACTGTTCTTTGCATACCTACCCTCCAGCCCGGCGGTGCCTTATGGCGAGGACTTTGCCTTCAAACATGAGGCGGAGTATTTTGCCAAGCGCAAGGATTTGCCCGTGCGCATGTCGATGAGCGTGGGCGAGGTGGAAGGCCTGGCCGGGCCAGTGCAGAAGTTCATCCAGGTGCTCAAGAGCCGCAGCTATCAAGGGTTGGCGCTGGAGACAATGGTGGTGAAGGAAGAAGGTCACGCCAGCGTGAAACCGGAGGGGTATAACCGCGGGCTGCGATTTATCTTCAAGGCGCAGGCGTAGGTACGATTATCTGACGGGTTGAACGGCGGGTTGAAACCCTGCCTCAGTACGAAGAAAGTCCCTTCGGGACTGCTTTTGAGCAGCCCGAAGGGACTTTTTTACCGTTTAATGGGAACTGTTCCCCGCTTGAATGGGCGTTCATAATCGGTTGTATAATTTTAACATCAGGGATTAATGAAAAGGGGAATGCTATGGCAGGAAAAAATCCGAAGGGTCCACATTTTGTAAAATATTTCATACCAGTTATCAATGCTTTAAAAGAATTGGATGGTTCTGGCCATCCAAATGAAATTAAAGATATCGTCGCGGCTGAATTGAAACTCACAGAGCAAGAACTTAGTGAGACTATTGCCAGCGGTCAAACTCGATTTGGAAATAATGTCGATTGGGCCAGGTTTTATCTGGCTAAAGGCGGATATATTGACTCGTCAACCCGGGGCGTCTGGAGTTTAACTGAGGTTGGGCGAAAATCGAATTTAACCCACGAACAAGCTTTAGAACTATATCGGAATGTTCTAATGGGATTCCGTTCCGTGCAAACCAACGGAAGTGTTGATGACACTCCCAAGGAACCCCTTCGCGAATCTGATAAAACAAACTATCGCACTGAATTAATGGAAATTATTAGGAAATTGCCGCCGGAAGGATTTGAACGCCTTTGTCAGCGTCTGCTTCGGGAATCGGGATTTGAGAAGGTAACAGTTACAGGTAAGAGTGGGGATGGTGGTCTGGA
Source organism: Chloroflexota bacterium (assembly GCA_023406965.1). The sequence goes on along the minus strand of JAEXTI010000472.1, from coordinate 3,098 downwards.
CGGCATTGGAATCATGCAAGTTAATCCATTTGTTAGCTTCACGGTTCTTTTCCAATCAAAAAGATATATTGGGACCGTTTCTGCGGGACAGGTGCGAGACTTTCGAGGCGCAATGATGGGGCGAACCGATAAAGGAATAATCATCACAACTGGAACATTTACGTCGGATGCGAAACGTGAGGCGGAGAGAGAAGGCGTACCGGCGATTGAATTGGTCGATGGCGAAAAAATGATTGATTTATTCGAAAAGCTGGAATTGGGATTAAAGCCGAGAACAACCTTTGATGTAGACTATGGTTTCTTTTCTGAGTTTGAATGAGAGATTGAATATGGCTACTCGTCTTCGATGCGTTTGGTATGTGATATTTACCCTTGCGATGGCATTGCTGGGCGGATGCACGCAGAAGCCTCAACCTGTGTCTGAGGGTTCCGGCTATCCGCCGCTCAGCCTGCCGGACACGGAGGTGCGCAGTTTTAAGTCGACGATTTCGGGGCGGGAGTACGATTTGTACATCCGCTTTCCGAGTTCGTACGAGCGATACACCGAGCAAAGGTACCCGGTGCTGTACTCGCTGGACGGGCAGTGGGATTTCAAGATGCTGGATTCGATTTATGGCGGTCTGAACTACGACCAGTATGTGCCGGAGATGATCATTGTGGGCATCACGTACTCGGGCGAGGACGCGGATTATGAAGCGCTGCGGGCCATGGATTACACGCCGGTGCAGGATCTGACTATCCGCGGATCGGGCGGGGCGCGCCGTTTTCTGCGTTGCTTAAAGGAGGAGATCATTCCGTTGATCGAGCGCGAATACCGGGCTGACCCGCAGCAGCGCGTGCTGATGGGGCATTCCTTCGGCGGGACGTTCACGCTGTACAGCCTGTTCAGCGAGCCGGAGCTGTTCTTTGGGTACGTGGCTGCCAGCCCGGCGGTGACTTATGGCGACGACTATGCGTTCAAGCAGGAGGAGGAGTACTTCGCGGCGCGGCAGGATTTGCCTGTGCGGCTGCACCTGACGGTGGGCAGCGAAGAGTCGTTAGCTTACCCGGTGGAGCAGTTCATGGATGTGCTACGCGGGCGCAATTACGAAGGGTTGGTGCTGGAAACGCAGGTGATCGAGGGTGAGCGGCACTCGGGGGTGAAACCGGAGGCGTTTAACCGGGGATTGCGGTTTATATTTGGGGAGTGAGCGGTTGGACGAGATAGAGGTCGCCGCGCTGAAAGCCGCGGGCTTCGTAGTAGAGGCGCGTGCCGATGGCGGCAATGACTGCCAGACGCTGGAATCCACGGGCACTGGCGAGCTGGGCGGCTTGCTCAAGCAGGCGGGTGCCCAGGCCGACGTGCTGGGCGGCTCCGGCTTGCTCGGCGCCGACTGCCAGGGACTGCCCGTAGACGTGCACCTCGCGGATCAGAGCGGCGCCATCCAGGTCGGGGAGGGCGCCGCTCAGGTCGGGGGCTTCGGACGAGGGCAGCGACAGGCGCAGGTACCCGGCGATGCGGTCGTTGGGGGTGACGAATTGGAGGAAGTGCTCCTCGGCGGAAGAGGCCGGGTAGGTGAGGTCAATGAAGCGCAGGTCGGCGGGGTCGATGGCTTCACCGCGCACCTCGCGGCAGCGCACGCAGCGGCAGGTTTGACCGCGGCGTTTTAGCTCGGCCAGGGCGTCCTGGCGCAGGCTGGTGCGGCGGTTGCCTTCGACCACGTTGGTGGAGGGGATGTCGCGGATCACGCGGTTGATGCGGCAGTAATCGGGGACGGTGGTTTTCAGGTCGGCGATGAGCTCGACCAGTTCATCCTGGGTGTAAGGGGTGTATTCGCCGCGCTGCCAGTAAGCGTACAGGTCGGCGTTGGAGAGAAGCTGGCAGGGGTAAATCTTGATCTCGTCGGGTGCATAGCCAGCGGACCACAGTTGGGTGAAATCGGCGCGGTCGGAGGCAGGGGTGGCTCCCAGCAGGTTGGGCATCCAGTGCAAGACGGTTTTGAAGCCCGCGGCGCGCAGGAGGGTGGTGGCGCGGAGGGTCTCGGCGGCGGTGTGCCCGCGCTGGTTGAGTTCCAGGATGCGGTCATCGAGGGATTGGGCGCCCATTTGCACCTTGGTGACGCCCAGGCGGCGCAGCCAGGCGAGTTGGGCGGGGGTGATTTCGTCGGGGCGGGTTTCGATGACCAGGCCGACGTTACGGTGGGGGGCGGTCTCGTTGCGCAGGTGGGCTTCTTCGAGCGTGGCGGAGTCGACCTCGTTGAGAGCGTCAAAGCAGCGGCGCACGAACCATTCTTGATAGTCGCGGCGGTAGGCGTCCCAGGTGCCGCCGAGGATGAGCAGCTCAATCTTGTCGGTGGGGTGGCCGGTGGCGACCAGGGATTGCAAGCGGGTGGCTACTTGGCGGTAGGGATCGAATTCGTTTTGCAGGCCGCGCATGGCCCCCGGCTCGTCGGGCAGGTAGGATTTGGGCATGCGCGCGTCGGTGGGGCAGAAGATGCACTTGCCGGGGCAGGGATAGGGGCGGGTGAGGACGGTGACGGTGGTGACGCCGGAGAGGGTGCGCACGGGCTTCATGCGGATGCGGGCCAGGAGACCGGGATCGGCGGGCCATTGGCCACTATCGACGAGCTGGTGGTAGGTTTGGACGAGGATGGATTTGGGCAGGTAGCCGCCGCCGGGCAGCGGGTGGCGGCGCAGGGCGCGCAGCACGTCGTTGCCGGCGCGGACTTCGTCCAGCACGACAAGAGCCAGTTCGCGGTTCTCGGGCGTGAGGGTGTGGGAGTCGATCCAGTCCTGTTCCATGGGGGAATGATACCATAAGGAGCTATCAGCTGTCGGCTGTCAGCTATCAGCGAGAAGGGGCCGTAAGCCGTTAGCCATAAGCCATTCGCCAGAGAAGAGGATATAGGCTTGAAACCGTAAGTCAAAGGACTAAAAACGGTTAGTCGATTAGTAACATTGCCAGTCTAAAAACCAATGATCTGTTTCACCATCGCTGGTTCCGCGTCCAAAATAACCTACACCATTATCACCCCACATCCAATTGCCCTTCTCTGTGGTGTCAATTTGAAACACATATTTTGGTTTCGCAGGATGTTGTTTATATGGCGCCCAAGATA
>JAEXTI010000446.1 GCA_023406965.1 Chloroflexota bacterium | reverse complement strand
CTGCGCACGTGTATGAGTTACTGGGCAATGAGGAAGCCGAATTACTCAGCCGCCGCAAAGCCCTCTTTGATGCCGACAAGCTCTACCACCAGATGAAAGCCGCCGAGCAGCACCTGGGGCGCAACCTCACCTTGATGAAACAAATTCTGGGTGAACCCATCCCCGGCCTGATCGCCAACCAATTCGTTGAACAAATCATGTCGGTGGATGACAAGTTTCAGGCTCACGCCGAAAAACGCGCCACCCCAGAAGAGGGTGAACTGAAGTCTCAAGAAGGCGAGCTCAAACGCTGGAATCGGGTGGTTCAGGATTGCGAGCAGGAACTCAGCCACGCCAGGCAAAATGTAGATATTCTTCAACGGGTACTCAAGGAACTAGACGTCACCCTTGAAGAAGCCGATGGGTGCCTGGAAAGCGTGGAAGCCGAGCAATGCGCCGAATACCCCGTGGAGTGGGATCTCAGCCGCCCGCTGCTGGAAGAAATCAGCACGGCTCGCAACCAATTAGGCAGCATTGATAAAGCGCGCACCCCCGCGGAGTTAACCGAAGGCATCCAAACTGCCAACGATTTGCGGTCACAAATGAAAATTCTGCTGGCCAAGGCACGCCAGTTGCTCGAACGCCACAACCACCTGTTGGTCCTGCTGAACCGCCCCGAAATCACCGGTGGGTTGGAGTGGTTGCGGGAGACCGGCGAGTTGGCTGCCCACGTCGACCGCTACGACGAACACAATTGGGAACCGCGTGATGATGTCAAGAAGTTTAGCCGCCAGATCGGCGCTTTAAACGAGTTGCAAACCCGCCTGGCCCCCGAAGACACCCAAACCGCGCTGAAGGAATCACAACTGGAAGAGCGCATCCAGGCCATGGATTTGCTCCTCCGCCGCCACCTGGACCTGCGCCCGCGCGCCGCGCGAATCGCCGACCGCCTGGAGGACATCCTCGAAACCGAACAGCAGTTGCGCGAAACGCTGCAGCAGGCTTCCGCTGTGATTGGACGCACTTCGCTGCTACTGGGCAACAATGCCTTTTTGCAGGAAACCGCCGGAGCCCAGGTAGCTTCCTACCAAAGCACGCTTCAATCTCGCTTGCAAGCCCTGGATCATACCAAAGAAGGCACCCTTGAAAGCAAGCGGGGGGCTGCCAGTAAAGACGTGGAGCGCGTGCAGCGCTCGCTAAATGACTGGCTTTCGCGCATGCTCGGCGGAATCGACCGCTTCCGGGACCGGCTGCAAAGTCGCTTGAACCGCCTGGATCAAATCGCGATTCTCGACGACCCCGAGGTGAACAATGCCCGCCAACTGCTGCGCCGTCTGACCGGAGCCCCGCCGGTGACCAGCTTGCTGGGCTTCAGCGAGGCAGCCACTCAACTCAAACGGTGCAGTGACGATTGGGTAACTTGTGAAACGACCGAGCGCGCCCTCACCGCCAAGACCGGACCCGTGGAAGAATCCTTCGAGCAGGCATCAGCGGCCCTCAAGGAAGCCCGCCAGGCCTTCCAAAATGCCGGAGGGCTGGCTAGCGGGCGGCGAGAGTGGAGCCGGATTACGCAGGTGTCGCTGGAAAATGACCGCCAGAACCTGGATACCCTCGAGCGGCGCGTGAGCAGCCTGCGCACCCAACGCTGGCCCTCGGTGCAGTTGGTGCGCGAGCTGGACCAGATTTACCACGAGCTGGATAAACTCTCGGACCGCGTGGTGCAAGCCACCCGCCAGGCCGAGCAGGAAAGCCGGGAAACCGGCAGCGTGGATGAAGCCTATACCAGTTTAAAACGCTATTGGGAAGGCCGCGCGCAAAGCGAGCCCGCTCTGGCCGCGCATATCCGCAACATGCTCGGGCGAGCCGAAGCGCGCTACCGCTCCGCCCGCGACGGTTACCTGCGCGGCTCGCTCAATTTTGAGCAAACCCGCGCCGGATTGGAAGAAGCCGCCGATATCCTCGAAGAGGGCTTCACCACCTATGAAGGACAGCACATCAAGCCGTGAATCAACATCCGGCAGGAGTAAAAAATGCAGTGGTCTGACATCCGCCTCACTTATCCAAATCAGTGGCTAATCATTGAAGCCCTTTCCGCGTCTACCTCGCCAGAGAATCGCCGACAGTTAGACAATATTGCTGTCATTGAACAATGCACCGATGGAACTAACGCCCTGGAGAACTATCGCCGGTTGCATAAACAATACCCAGCGCGAGAATTCTATTATGTGCACACAAGCCGGTCAGATCTAGATATTCGAGAGCAAAATTGGTCAGGGATTCGGAGGGGAAATGCATTTATCGCTCATCGATAATCTGCCTTTCACTTCTATTCGAGTTACCTACCAAAATGAGGCGCTGGATATTCCAAACGTCCTGATCGACACCGGCTCAGGATCAACCATTCTGGCAGCCGACATCGTCAGTTCCATTTCCATTGGACCTGCTCCAGACGATATTTTATACACTATCCGTGGAGTTGGTGGCAGCGAAGTCGTTTTTGCCAGAAGAATCGATCAAATTCAGTTAGGTGAATGTGCGGTGATCGATTTTGAGGTGGAAATCGGGGGCATGGACTATGGATTTCCGATCAATGGCATCCTTGGAATGGACTTGTTACAAAAAGCCAAGGCAATCATTAATTTAAGTGACATGACTATCCACTTGAGTTTAGAAATGCGGAACAAAGCCCCGCAGGGCGATTGAACCTTAAAAACCGAAAACAGTAGACCAAAACCGGAATTACGGGCTTGCTGAGCCTCGACAAGGGCCTGATTTGGCCTTTTTA
>JAEXTI010000409.1 GCA_023406965.1 Chloroflexota bacterium | reverse complement strand
GCCCGGCGCGTTTCCCCTCTTCCCTGGCTTCTTCAAACTTCTTGCGCGCAACTTCAATCTCGTGTAAATCAGCCCGGATCACGCGCTCGCCCAGGCGCAATTCAAAAGCTGTGATCGCGCCCTCGTGGGGCAGCGGGAACAAATAATCAAGTTCCGCAGCCGCTTCGAGAGGATTGCCAAAGCGCTGAGTCACCGCCACGCTGGCCAGCGGTCCGCTCACCTGAGCGGTTACGTCCGTGTGTTCCAGCGGCAATGCGCTGGCGAATGAATCCACCAGCACAATTTGGCCCATCAGAACGGTTGGTTGGTTAACGGGATGAGACATGCAAACCTCCAAAAAAACAATCCTAAATTATGCTTCTTCGTCTTCTGTCGCGCCATCCGCGGCAGATTTGGCCCCATTCATGGGCATCACGGGGAACCGGCGGGCAAATGCGGCCCGCAGAATGCGGCCCAGGCGAGTCTGTCCCGCCAGGGATAAATGCGCGGGGGCATACAGCACAATCCCGTCTCCCAGGTCGTAGCGCACACTGGCCTGCCCTGCCGGCAGCGCCGGGCCTGGCGTGGGTTGCGGCGTGGGCAGCGGCACAGGGCTTTCATCCAGCAAAGCCCGCATTCCCGCTGCATCCAGCCTTGAAAACTCTTCGCGGATTTGATCCAGTCGCAGCCCCCTTCTGCGCAGCAGCGGGATCAAGCGCAGGCGCAGGAGATGCTCCTCCCCATAGCGCGCCGCCAGTCCCGCGCCTTGCGGCGGAGGCAGAATGCCCTGCTGGGTATAGAAGTGGATCGTGCGGCGCGGCGTGCCGCTTTCGCTCACCAACTCTTGAATGTCAAAACTGCGTTCGTTCATCGAAATCTCCACACTGTTATATTTCACTGTTATTATAACAGTGTTATATTAAACTGTCAAGATATGATTTTTCGATTATGTTGTACAATTAATCATCATGGCGCTTTCCTCCCCCCCACCCCCGCTGCCTCTCGATCAAATTCTTCCCGGTGACTGTCGTCAGGTGCTGAACGATCTTCCTGAAAAATCGATCGACCTGGTCTTCGCCGACCCGCCCTACAACCTTCAACTTCAGCAGCAGCTCTACCGCCCCAACAACACCCGCGTCGATGCCGTTAACGATGCCTGGGACCAATTTTCGGGCTTTGCCGAGTATGACGCTTTCACCCGCTCCTGGTTGGAAGCCTGCCGCCGGGTGATGAAAGACAACGCCGCGCTGTGGGTCATCGGCACTTACCACAACATTTATCGCATCGGCGCCATCCTGCAAGACCTGGGCTTCTGGATTCTCAACGACATCGCCTGGGTCAAAGACAACCCCATGCCCAACTTTCGCGGGGTGCGCTTCACCAACGCCCACGAAACCCTCATCTGGGCGGTCAAATCCAAGGCGGCTCGCTACACCTTCAACTACCAGAGCATGAAAGCCATCAATGAAGGCCTGCAAATGCGCTCCGATTGGCGCCTGCCGATTTGCTCCGGCCCGGAGCGGGCGCGTGTGAACGGACAAAAAGCCCATCCCACGCAGAAACCCATCGCATTGCTATATCGTGTCATCCTGGCCACCAGCCACCCCGGCGACGTGGTCCTGGACCCCTTCTTCGGCACCGGCACCACCGGCGCGGTGGCGCGCCTGCTGGGGCGGCACTGGGTCGGGGTGGAGCAGGAAGATAAATACATCGCCGTTGCCCAGGAGCGAATCGCCCAGGTGCTGCCCGCAGCCCCCGAATCCCTTGAACTGCCCCGGCGCGCCCGCCGGAAGCGAGAAGAGCGCCTGCGCTTTGCCGCCCTGGTCGAAGCCGGACTGCTGCGCCCCGGGCAGAACGTATACTTCAAAGGTGATCGCGCCCAGCCCGCGCTGATTCTCGCCAACGGGCACCTGCGCGCCGGAGATTTCACCGGCTCCATTCACCAAACGGCCCTGCATCTCAGCGGCGCGCCCAGCAACGGCTGGGAATGCTGGTCGGTGGAGGATGAAACCGGTGAATTGGTATCGATTGACAGTATCCGGCAACAACTCAATCACGGACCACTTTCAGAGAACACCACGCAGAAATAGCGCATTTCAGACACAGATAGGAGGCGTTTTCTTAGGGATGTATCTTCTCTGGTATGTAGTTTCGAGACCACCTACGTTCGTGAAAATGCCATCAAGAAGTTTCCATGAATGGTTAGATCATTTAATTCAAGCACAAGGAGATATATATTGGCATTGGTATTAACAGGATATCAAAGTTATCTAACCAGGAACTCTATGCCCCAAAAAAGAATCTTTTCTGTTTTTGCTATCGTCTTCTTGCTATTTTCATGTAGCCCTACCGATCGAAACGATTACCTAAACTCGACCGAAACTGCGAATAATCCCCAAAATCAAAATAGTGCTGTATCGCCCCTCGTCCCTGGCGAAACCAACGTGATCGTTCCAACGATTACTCCTACAGCGAAGCCGACTTTGTTAATTGAGCCGTCTACTACACTCGCCGTTGAAACGTTGCCTTACCCATCAATAGACGAAGTCTACCAGGATTTAAGAAGATGCTCTGCACCTTGTTTGTATGGGATTATCCCATTACAGACTTCAGAAACGCAAATCTCGCAATGGCCTAGCTACAATCAGGGCTCCTATTCCTATTCACTCAAGAAGGAAAGTTTATTCACTGAGATAACCATCAAAGTAAAGGAAGGGATAGTTCAAGGTGTAATATCGAGAAACCACGGTATGAATGAACCAGATATCAAGAGAGAGGATTGGTCTGGCTTAACACCAGAACAAGTCTTATTGAGATACGGTGCCCCTTCCAAAATTCAATTTGATACTGAGCATCCCCATGAAGAAACAACTATCAAAAACAAAGTTTTATTCACAATGATTTTCTTGTATGAAGGACAGGATTTCGGCGTTTCTTTTAGTGGTGGCCCAATTGATGATGCCGCCAATGGATATTATTCGCTTTGCCCCGGAAGAGATGCAATTTCATCCGTAAAATTATGGGTAGGCGAAATTCGAGGTGCGGAAGATGATTCCATGCTTCCAGTACTTGAAGAATTATCTCCCATCACAAACGCCGAATTTTTTGAGGGTTTGACAGAATCACCACAGGATTTTTACCTATATTTAAAAGCAGATGCTTTGTTCGACTAAGCCGTTTGGAGAGCCAAATATTTTGACACTGTTATAAGGGCGCACCTTTGAATATTTTCCATCGCTCTTCGCGCATAACTAATAGGTTCTCAAACCCATCACACCATAACAAGAATTCCTGTTGGAGGCGATATTGAGTTTTCACCCCGGTCGTAACAGTGCCACTATCCACCTCACCTCCGCCGGCGACCAGACTCTCACAATCAATAACTCATTGTGATTAAATAACCACACGGGCATGAATTCTGAACCACCACCAGTTGGAAGTCGGCCGGGAAGGTCAGCGATCCCTGGGCGCGGCTGATGGTGACAATCTCACCGTCACGAAACCTCTGTGGCTGACCAAACCCGGACGATAAGCAATTCATTGGGATTACAAACCAGACCGGTCTGCCTGAAAAGCTGTACAATCAAAACATAGTATGGTTCCAATGAGGAGGACCCCATGAGACAACAAATTCAAGAAGCGCTCCGACTCAGCAAAGCGGATTACACCGAAATCCGGCTCGAAGAGAAAGAATCGACGCGCGT
>JAEXTI010000015.1 GCA_023406965.1 Chloroflexota bacterium | reverse complement strand
CGTGCCGAAACCAGCCTCTCCCGCCTGGCTGGCGCCACAGCTCAGCGCATTCCAGCCGTACTAGCCGGTCTGGAATGGTTGCATGCCCGCGGAATGGTCACCACAATCGAGATGCAAGGTGACCGTGTATTCCTCGAATACGGTGTTGGGCAACCTACCGGTGATTTTGCTGCTCCACTGGCCCGATTAAGGTCTATACTGGATGAAACGGCAGCTTACCGCCGCTTCTTCTCCTCCGCCGATCCTGCCGCCATCCTCGACTGACCTCGTTGCAGGAGGATATCATGTCTGCCAATCCTGAATTTTTACTACGAATCATCGGCACAATTTGCGGCGGTCTCTTCTTGCTGGCTTTCGCCGCCGGAAGCGTGTTCATGATCTTGTCTTACTTCAAGAACAAGAAGAAAGCCGCTGCCTCACTCACATGGTCCACTACATCCGGAACAATCATCGAGTCCAGCGTTCACCAATCCACCACCGGCGACTTTGACGGCCCCGCCACGTATTACGCAAAGATTAGCTATGCCTATCAGGTAATAGGCCAGGCTTACCAGGGCAGGAACATCCACATTGGCGCCAGCAGCACAGTTCCACATAGCAAAGCCCAAGCTATCGCCTCACGGTATCCCGTGGGAGCATCTGTGACTGTATATTACGACCCGGCCAATCCCGCCGATGCCGTTCTGGAGCGCACCGCGCCAGCCAATACGGTCGTCCTCATCCTGGGTATCATCTTCCTGTTCATCACCCTCTGCCTGATGTGTGGTGGCTTAATCGCGGCAATCAATACCCTCACTGCCACAACCGGAAACTAAATTATGCCTGATCCTACGGCTCCAAATATCCATCCCCATCTTCGACTTTCTTCATTGTAGGAAGATACCATGCCTGCCATTCCCGAAGAATTGATCCGAATTTTCTGGATAATCTGTGGCGGCCTCACCGCGCTGTCTATTGCCGCCTACATCGTATTCATGATCTTGTCTTACGTCAAGAACAAGAAGAGAGCCGCTGCCTCACCTTCCTGGTTCACCACGCACGGGACCATCCTCAAATCCTCCATGGACCAATCTAACATCCCGCAGCGATATGATTATTACTCCTTGCGTGAAGGCAAATTCATACGAAGCCACGATTGCGATCCCATCACTTATTACGTAAAAGTAAGCTTTGCTTACCAAGTGATGGGCCAGGATTACCGGGGTAGACACATTTTCGCTGGTGACATATACTCATTGTTACAAAGTGAAGCTCAAGCCATCCTCGCGCGCTATCCCGAGGGAGCGGCAGTGACCGTGTACTACGACCCGGACAACCCCGCCGATGGCTTTCTTGAGCGGCCCACACCTCCAAGCACAACTCCTCTCTACTTGGGAATCATCGTCCTGGGGTTTGCGCTGTGCATGATAATAAGTGGATTCGTGGTGTTCTATACCTTCGGAGCAATGACTGGGGGGTGATCAATCCCACGGCTCCAAATAATAATCACCGTCTTCGCCCTCCAGCACCCATCCGTTCAGCTTTCCATCCGCGCTGGTAATCTTCCACCACAGTCCTTCTCCCACACAGACCGGTCCATCGTTGACGGTCATTTTGGTTCCTTCCGGCATCTGCCCCAACACCGTGGCGCTTTTTCCTGCCTCGCTGCGCACTCGCAGGGACTTTCCATCCGTGAAGGTTACCCGCGCCCCCTTTCCAACCTCAAGTCGCCCATCCATTGCCAGCGGGCAATCTACCACCGCCGACATTTCCGGGGCTTTCAAATCCACGGTGGGCTGCACCGAAAGGCTCTTCACCAGCGCTTCCAACTTTTCCAAGGAGGGCGTAAACTCTTCTGCAGGCCAATTATTCAGCTGCTCGCGAACCGTTGAGAGATAAGCCTCGTACTTGCTCTCCTCCATCGAATTCTCAGCATCCTTGAACAAATCCATGTTCTCGGCAGAGTTCAATCCTTCGTGATTCACCTGGAAAATAGCCGAAACATAGTACTGCTTATCATAGGTCAGCCCCTGGAAAGTATAGAACAGGCAGTCGCCATCCACAGGCAAAATAGCCTGGGCAAAGCAGGTCAAATACAAAACACCTTCGCCGTTCATGAAGTTCACAATCGTCGGGCGGGCATAAAACACCTGCCCCGCGTTCCACATTGGCAGGAAGGGCAGATATTTTTGGGTCGCCCCGGGCTGGTCGAGGTAATTTTCCAATTCGTCCAACTGGTCACCGGCGGCCTCGTTCACCGCGGCGTACTCTTGAATGGGATAGATCAGCACCTGTGGGCGGTGAAAAGTGTCAGCCAGTTGGTATCGCTCGAAATCAAATTGATAATATTCCGTCACCGGTCCGATCCATCCGCCGTAACCAGGTTCGCCTTTCTCCGCCGGAACAACCTTCGCTGAAACGCTTTGAGCCAGAGACAGGTCATAGGTGAAACTCACACCCTGATAGTTCACTTTAGCCCCGCTTGGCGAAGTTGTTACTACCGGATCAACTTCGGGAGAAGGCTGAGGGTCAGCCTGGGGTGTGTTCTGAGCTTGAGATGCTTCAGTCGGACCCGCGCCCGGTGTATCGGCCTGCACAACCGGAGCTTTTTCCGTTGCGGTAGGCTCCCCTGAGGTGGGCAGTCCGCAAGCCAGCAATACCAAAGCCCACACCAAAACAACACTGAGAATGGCGACTTTTTTCGATGTCATGGGCTGTGTCCCTCCCCGAATTTTTCAAGTTAAGTGAAGTCTAGCAGAGACTCAATCGGTTAGCAAGTAAGTTTATCAGAACCAGACACGAAAAACCGCAGAGAGTTTGCCTCTCTGCGGTTAATTTCTATCCAGGTCCACCCACGTTATTCCAGGAATACTTCAACGTGCTCGCCATCCTGCTCGTCGACCACATCGACAATCTGCCCAACTTCACCAGAAGCAATCGCCTCGGACAACATATCCATGTCCAAGCCCTCAACTTCTGGGGCAAAACGACTGCCCATCTTTAATCCGACATTGACCAGGCTCATCGGCAAGCGCACGTTCACCCGCGGCTTTCCAGTGTTGGTGTCCGTCACCCGAACGCGCAGCCAACGTGGCTTGCGCCCTTGCGTCGCGTTCATCTCGTTCACTACAATACCCGCCACGCGCCCCTCATCGCCGCCCTCTTCCAACGCCTCCAAAAGACCCGCGGCATCTTCCGCCGTAATCTTGCCTTCTTGCACCATCTGCAGGATTTTCATCCGTTCTTCCATCGTAGCCATTGGTAACTCCTTGGTCGCCTAATTCATTTCCATCCAAATTTTCGGGCTCACTCGGCCTTTGCCTCTTCGCGGACACCCTTCAAACGCCGCTTGGCTTCGTTCATGTCAATCAAGCCCTTCTCCAAATCTTCCAGAATCCGCTTGCGCTCAGCCGGGCCGGGTAAAACAGGCGCAGCGGGTTGGGCTTCTTCACGAGCAGGTTCGTAACCCATTGCCCGCAAGATGTCGTTCATCCGGTTGCGCAGCGTCGGATAAGACAGGCTCAATTCTTCCTCCATCCGGTTGAAGCGGCCTTCGCAGCGCACAAAGGTTAGCAAAAATTGCAACTGCTCAGTCGTCAGCCTAGAAAAAGGCAAAAGCCACTTAAGCTGCTCGGGCGTAAATGCGCCCTGCGTCGATCCAACCGAAGGCTGGAAACCACCCTCAATCGATGTGGCGCACGAAGGACAATGCAGGCGCGTCACCGTCAGGTCACCCCCACAAACAGGACATTTCGTCAATAACGGATTCATCTCTTTTCTCCCTTCCTATCTCGGCTTTACAGTCATTTCCGATGGTTCCGCCGAACAGAAACCAAAGGATGTTGATATTGCATTGATTTTCTAAAGCATATTATAGTCATTGTTTTAATTTTGTCAATAGAGAGTTTAATATTATTAATAAATCCACAGAATTATTTAAAAAAACCAGCCTCGGATAACCGAGGCCGGAAAAAACATCTGGAACCTGTGCGCTAATCGGCTTTGCGCTCGCCATAGAGCACCCAATGACCCTTCCGATCGTCTGCGTTCCCGGGTGACCGGTCGTAATACATCTCAAAAACCCGTCCATCTTCTACACGCACGCGAAAATAATACCTGCCAACGCCCCATGAGCCACGAAGACTGGCTCGCGTCGCGTGTTCCGGTCGCATATTCCGCTCTGCTTTCCCCCGCCGTCGAAAGTCGCGCCATTCGGCCAGCAGTTCGACCACCCGAAAACGCTCACCCGCCCAGGTAAATCCACTGGGGCAGGGCGG
>JAEXTI010000183.1 GCA_023406965.1 Chloroflexota bacterium | reverse complement strand
ACAAAACTCCCTGACACCTTTTTTCTTAGGCGCCCAAAGGGCGCGATTCCGCCTCCACGGCTAACTGTGGTGCTACCTGGGCGCAAAGCACCTACAAACACCTCAAATTCGGCTCTCATCCACCTTTGGATGAGTAATTACCTTATCGTGATAGTGCATACGGAGGCAGCGATGAAATGGTTACTGGTGACTTTTCTATTCCTGGCCGGTTGTACAACCGCCGTTCAGACCCCATTGGATGAGCCCCAAGTGGGCTTATCGAACCTGGGTCCTGCGCCAGAACTGTCCAATGATGTCTGGCTAAACACAGACACCCCACTACGGTTGGCTGATTTGCGTGGGAAAGTTGTGCTGATTGACATGTGGACCTATGGCTGAATTAACTGCCGAAATGTGATTCCCTCGTTGAGGGAATGGCACGCAGATTATGCCGAGGATGGGCTGGTGATCATCGGCAACCACTACCCGGAGTTTGGGCATGAGAAGGACCTCTCGAATCTGACCCAGGCAGTGAATCAACTTCAGATAGAATACCCTGTCTCCCAGGACAATGAAGGGCTGACATGGCGGGCATTTGGGACTCGCTATTGGCCTACCCTGTATCTGATCGACAAAAACGGCGACATTCGCTTTATTCACATCGGTGAGGGCGCATATCAGGAAACCGAAACAGCCATCCAGACACTTTTGGCAGAAGAACCTGTACAATAAGGATGAGATTATGAAACAAACCGCCTCCCGTCTCGAACCAATCCGATTGCTGGTGCACGCCTCCGCACTCGTCCCGCTGGCAGCGCTCATAGCCGCAGCATTCACAGACGGCCTGGGCATCAACCCTATCCAGGCTGCCACTCAACGGACCGGACAAGCGGCCATCTTGCTTCTGATAGCATCGCTCGCCTGTACGCCGGTGATCACATTAACAGGCTGGCGCAAAGCCGGGACCTTCCGCCGTCCGTTAGGGCTATATGCCGCTTTCTATGCCTTCCTCCACTTCATCCTCTTTGCCGGTGTAGATTACAGGTTTTCCTGGGCTCTGCTATTACCCGAATTGACCGAAAAGCGCTTTATTCTGGTTGGGGCGGCTGCGTTACTGATCTTGCTGACATTGGCGGCTACCTCATTCCGCTTCTGGATGAAACGCCTTGGCAAGCGATGGAAGTGGCTGCACCGTCTGGTCTACCTTGCTGGCGGGTTGGTCATTCTGCACTACGGGTGGGCGGTCAAAGGCGATTTCTTCGGACTAAGCGGGAATGTACTTCAACCATGGATCTATGGCATACTGGTCGTCTTGTTGCTGGCGCTGCGAATTCCGGCAGTTCGCGCAGCCGTGATCCGTTTACGCCAGAAAGCCTCTCTCCGGCAGTTAGCTTCCCCGGAGGCGCAATGAACCTCACTAACCAGATTCTTGTCGTAGAAGACGAACCCAGCGTCGGCGAGGTTGTGCAACTGTATCTGCGCCGGGCCGGGTTCAACGTTACACTGGTGCAAAGCGGGCAAAAAGCGCTCAATCTCCTGGAAACTCAGACGCCCACGCTGGTCATCCTTGACCTGATGCTGCCCGACGTGGACGGATGGGAAATCACCCGGCGCTTACGCGCTGCAGGAGACACCCCCATCATCATGCTCACAGCCCGCCGCGAGGAGAGAGATCGAATCGCCGGATTGGAAATGGGCGCCGACGACTTCGTGGTCAAGCCCTTCAGCCCGCAAGAATTGGTAAGCCGCGTTCGGGCAGTGTTGAGGCGTGTCCAGCCGTCACCCAAATCCAACCAGGACGAAACCACTCTGGTCTTTGATGATCTGCGCATCGATCCGGTCACACGAACGGTAACCGTGAAGGATGAGAAGAAGGTTCTCACCGCGCGTGAATTCGACCTCCTCTACCACCTGGCCCAGCATCCTCGCCAGGTGTTCACCCGCGATCAACTGCTCCAACACATTTGGGGTGAGGCCGACTATATCGATCCCGGCACTGTCACAGTTCACGTCCGCCGACTGAGAGAAAAAATCGAAGCAAATCCGGCAAAACCACGCCACCTGTTTACCGTATGGGGAGTAGGGTACAAATTTGAACCATAATTCTAAAACCGGCTTGCGCCCCCGGCCCAAACCGGTGTGGCGCTTTGTATTGGGGGTCGGCGCAGCCTTTACGCTTGGGTTGGCTCTGTTTTACCTGCTCATGCGTCCCGCGGTAGGTGACTTGTGGCTGATGACTCTGCTCATGGCCACAACAGCCGTGGTTTCCATAACTGCCGCCTACGCCGCCTATCGCTTGGGTTGGATTGTGCATTCCCCCAATCTTCACTGGACATTGATGGGCGGCTATGCTCTTGCCGGTCTGCTGGTATTTTTGAATGTCTGGGTGACAGCCCGGATGATGTTCGCCAGCGATCATGATTTGCTGCTGGCAACCATCCTGTTGATCTTTGCTACCGGAATCGCTCTGGCTGTTGGTTTCTTCCTATCAAATGCGCTGGTAGAGCGCATCCGCACAACCGAAAAAGCTGCCCAGCGCGTGGCCGCCGGAAATCTGGATACGCGCGTCGAAGTGGTTGGCCGAGATGAAATGGCATCTTTATCGGCAGCGTTTAACGATATGGTTATCCAGCTTCAATCATCAGCGCAGAAAAAACAAGAATTGGAAGTGTTGCGTCGCGATTTGATCGCCTGGGTTGGACACGATCTCCGCACTCCGCTCACTTCTATCCGCGCAATTGTCGAAGCCCTGGCCGACGGGATGGTTGAGGATCCCACCGTCGCACAGCGATATCTGCGGACGGCGCAACAGGATATTCGATCGCTGTCCCACTTGATTGATGACTTGTTCGAGTTGGCCCAGCTCGATGCCGGTGGGCTTCGCCTGGATTTGCAACCTGGCTCGCTCTCTGACTTGATTTCCGACACGATTGAAAGCTTCTCGGAACAGGCTCGCCTCCAAAAGATTGTGCTTTCGGGCAGTGTCGCCGATGATCTTGATCCGCTGCCGATGGATTTGCAGCGCATCGGCAGGGTGCTCAACAACCTGGTAGCCAATGCTCTGCGCCACACGCCATCTGGGGGGAAAATAGAACTGTTGGCGAGGCGAAACGAGAAAGAGGTCCGCGTCGAGGTGCGTGACAGCGGTGAAGGCATTCAGCCTGAGGATCTGGACCAGGTGTTCGAGCGGTTCTACCGCGGCGAGAAATCTCGCAGCCGGGCTACCGGTGGAGCAGGCCTGGGACTGGCCATTTCGCGCGGGATTGTGGAAGCGCATGGCGGGCGCATTTGGGTCGAGAGTACCCCCGGCCAAGGCGCTACTTTCATTTTTCATCTGCCGGTAGATCTCCAAAGAATCGTCTAAAGAGGATCCCTTACTTCTTGAAGTATGGGAAATTGCTCACCGAGTTAGCGGTGTTTGTGGGGTACGAATCACCCCACAAACACCTCTAACTCGAACCTCTTCCACCTCTGGCTGAGGAGTTTCACTTTTTTCCTTAGGGATCGCCTTACTATCCTCAGCCTGCCCTTTATGCTTTTCGAAGAAGTGCTCGGCGATGCATGGTGCCATAAATTATTAGAAAAATTGGCTGTCTCTTTCTCTGACGGTCGCGGATAACGCTAATCCAGGCATTTTTCATTTGAGTTCGAATGGATCCTGGTTTGTGGGGAAGATGATCCAACAAGCGCATGGCCTGGCAGAATCCATTGAGCGTCGATCTTCTCAACGGTCGCGGTCATCTTCTATCAATGCCCGTTTTAGAACACATCATCATCAACTGCTGTTCTTAAAATCCCGATCGTCACCAAAAACCTTCACAACCTTATCCAGAAGCCCAAGCGTGTTATAGACATACTGATCGCCGGTCAGCGGATTAACCGTCCCGCGCACGTTGTACATTAAGCCCAAATTATGCATCCGTTCAGCCGGATCGATTATCATCGCAGATTCATCCATCCCCAGGTGCACCACCCGCCCGGCAAAAAGATGCCAACGGCTGGCTTCATAAAGCGGGCGATGCCACTCCAGGCGGCATTCCAGGTTGATCGCGCATTCGGCAATGCGGGGAGCCTGCACAACCATTGGCGGTTCGATCGCGAATCCGCAATCGGTAATTTCGTCGTTAGATGAGGCGTTTTGGCGGATCGTTTCAAAACACTGATCATAATATGGGAACGATGGAAAGCACACGCACCACTCCTCTTCCCGAAGAATGTTTTCGTAAGTGTGTGAGTTGTCCAGCAGCGCCAACAGGGACGAGTAGTTGCCTTTCTCGCCAATCAGCAAGCCCCACGAACTTAGATTGGCATTCGGTGCGCCGTTGGCTTTACGGGTGGTGACGAAAAAGATTGGGTTGGGCACGGTGACAACATATTCCAACCACGAGAAAACATCGTACTTTCCTGGCCAATCTTCGACCAGATACTCAGGTTGCGTGATAACGATTTCTTTTTTCATGCTCCTCCTTTCTTTACACTTGAAGAGGTCTATTCCGTGTCTCCATGAAAACATAAAAAACAACCAGGCCACCCAACATCAGGCTCAGCCCACCCACAAACAACCATGTTCCCGGCTCCACCACCGCAAAATCTTCCCAGGATCGAATTGCAGCGATCAGAATAAAAACGATGGAAAAGCTTTGGGCTTGCAGGATTAATTTTGCGGCGCTCCAACGAGGATCAGATGCGACGCCCAAGCCTACAGCCCCAGGCAGTGAGAACATAGCACCCATCACGCGCGCCGTCAGTGGCGTCAGTGTCCACGGCCACACTTCAATCATCACAGAAGGCACGATGAACAGCACCAGGCTGATGATGAACGTGAGCGCACCAACTGCGGCCAGCAAGAAACGTACCGGGCGGGATATTACCTGATCGTTCTGTTCAGGCAATCCGGGATCCTGAGACCGGTTGCGGAGCCAGACGATCAGAATAACAACGGGAGTTGTGAAGTATAACCCTGCCCAGGCGAAGAAAGAAATATGGTTGGGTGTGAACCGGTCCCAATGCAGGATCGTCGCTATTCCCAACATGGTAACAAAAGGAAGCAAAGCCAGATAGCCAACCTTCACGCGATACCATTGCCTGGATCGCAACACCCCTGCAAAAAAGTAAATTCCTCCCGCATAAGTCGCGCCCAGCATCATTGCCGACATGTGCGGCTGAATTTTCCAGGCGAACAATCTTTCTGTTTGCCCGGGAAGTAAGAACAGGATCACAAAAGCGGTCGCAAGAAATGGAATGACCAGGGCTGCAACCCAACGGCTTTCTGGCAAAATACGGTTAATGGGTTCTTTCATTCGTTCCTCTAATTTGTTCGGATCGGTTATCGATTCGATTTTATCAAATCGAGGAGCCAATTACGCGAATTGTTATCAAATTGATATACAAGATGCGTATCCGGAAAGTTTAATCGCCAGCGCCCATTTGGGCGCCGTCTTCCAGCAGCATCACCACCCCGCTGGAGCCATCCACCCTCACCCGCTGCCCGTTCTTCAGCCGCGTGGTGCAGCCCACCACGCCCACCACCGCCGGGATGCCGTACTCCCGCGCCACCACCGAGCCGTGAGTCATCATTCCCCCCACTTCCATCACCAGCCCGCCCGCCGAGAGGAACAGCGGCGTCCAGGCCGGGTCGGTGGCCGGGCAGACCAGGATTTCGCCATGTACCAGGTGATCCTGGTGAGGATCTATTACAACATGCACCACTTCTTCCACTGTCCCCGGCGAGACCGGTGAACCGCTGAGCGTGTTCTCGCCCGCTGCCTCCGAGCTACCCACCCCGTCGAAGTATGCCGTGCCATCACTCAACAGCACCCGCGGAATACGCTTGCGAGTCTGCTCCTGGGTATAGGTATTCCGTCGCTCGCGAATTAACTGCTTCGCGTTGGGCAAGGCCCCATCTGCCAGTTGATCCAGCTCCCACAGGTGCAGGAAAAAGAGATCATCGCGCTGCTCCAACTCTCCACGGGCAACCATCTCATCGCCAATCCGTAATATCGCTTTGCGCAGCTCGGCCAGGAAACTCACAATGGCAAACTTAGGCGTCTCGCGCAGCCCGGCCAGTTCAAAGGCCCGCCCTGCCAAAAATCCGATCAACGCGGCTTTCAGCGGCTGACCTTTTCGCTTGTAGATGTCCATCAGTTCGCGCCTGGCCTCCACCGCTCTTTCCCCGCCCTTGCGGAAGGCAATCTCCGGAGAACCGGTTTGCGGGTCGATTTGCAGGTAATTTTTGATCATCTGCATAACATGGCTGGGATCATCCTGCCAGCGGGGCTTATAAATATCAATCTCCCCAAGTCCGCGGCAGCCATAGATATCCAGAAATTGCTTCACCGCATCTTGCGCCACAAAGGGCAGCGTC
>JAEXTI010000181.1 GCA_023406965.1 Chloroflexota bacterium | reverse complement strand
ACTTGCAGAGCTGCCAGCCCGCCCAAAATCAGGCCCACAATGGCCCACGGGCTGCTGGGCAGTCCGGCGCGGATCGTCTCGCCTTCGGCCATTTGCCGCAGAGCAGCGGCAGTTTCACGGGCCAGCTCGCGCGGCGCTTTGCGCCCCATGCCTAACCAGACCACTCCCTCTTGGGCCTGGGGCAGCAGCAGTCGCTTGCCCTCAAAGTGTTCTAGCCACGCACGGATGCCTTCAGGCGGGTTGAGTGCCGCGCCACCGGGCAGCACCGCTGCGCGGATTTCTTCGGTTGGAATACCAGCCTCCAGCGCATTGTCCAGCAGGTGGAAGCGCAGCGGCAAGCGCGGCGTGTGGCGTTGCACAGCCTGGGTCAGTTCGTGGGTGAATTCGCCTTCTTCTTCCACGAACACCAGGGTGGCGAAGGTCGCGTGTTGCTCACCCAGTGTCTCTTGGGCAATGCGCCCGTCCTGGCGCAGGCAGTTCAGGTGATACACCAGGAACACGGCGATGACCCCCAGCATGGTCAGGTGGTTGGCTGCCACCCAATCCAGGTCGGCAACAGGCGAGCCCAACAGATGTGAGAACAGGTTGTAGAGCAGGCTGCCTGCCACACCCATCCCGCCCACCACCAACAGAAAGATCGTCAGGTATAGATAGGTGCGGCGGATGACCGAGCGGCGCGCGCGGTCGCCGTTCTCGCCTCGAGAAGCGGCTTCCCGCTGCAGCAATGGCCAAACCTTCCACCACAGCGGCAGCCCCACCGCCAAAGCTGCCAGCCCGCGCGTCAATTGGCGGGTGCCGGTTGCCTCGGCGAAAAGGTTTTCAACAATGTATGTGGCGACAGCCATCAGCGCGGTGAAGGTGACCACCAGTCCCAACGCCGAAAGGATGGAATGATACAGACGGCGCACAGCCTGCCGTCGGGGCTCGTCGGGCATAGCTTCCATTTCGCTTTCCAGGATGCGCCCGTGATAGGCCCACAGCACGCCCAGCGGCACCGCTGTCGAAAGCGCTGCGCCGCTTTGCTCGAGGAAACCGATCCAGGTCTGCGGTTTGCCGAACAGCCAGTCCAACAGAGTGGCGAGAACATTTCCAGCGGAAGTTAGCAACCCCACAACGCCTGCCAGGCTGACCAGGTAAAGCACCACCAACCGCAGCAGCGAGGTTCGCTCGGCTTCTTCCGTCAGGCAGGCCTGCGTTTGCAGCCAGGAACTCAACCACACCGCCAGTCCGACCAGCAGCAGCGACAGGCTGTTGGCAAGCATTCTGCCAGCCGCGCCGATGTGCGGTAGCGACCACAGCAGTTGTGAGATCAGTCCCTGCACTCCACCTACGGTCATCACCAGCCCCGTCAACACCCACAAATAGCGGTACAGGCGGCGGGTTTCGGGCAGGAACACCTTCGCGGCTGGGGTGGCCCAATCGGCCTGGCGCACACGGCGAATATATAGGAAAGCGGTCAATGTGATGACCAGCGCGACCAGGTTATCGGTGTTGGACTGGTTTGCCGCGAAAATCGCCCCTCCGGGGGGCAAGCCGATCACGGCGGTGATCCAGCGGTTGAGCAGAGCCAACGAACTGAACACCACCGGCACCAGGAATGCAAATTGGGCGCCGTAGAGGAACACCGCCCGGATACGGCTGGTGTGCTCTTCTTCGTCTTGCCGGGCGTCTCGCTGGGCGGTGAGCCAGTGCAGCAGGAAGACGGGCAACCCCACCAGCACCAATGCCAGTCCAATGGCCAGTGAATCAGCGGCGCTGCCGGTGATTCCAGCTTCCAGAATGGTGCGCAGCAGGTTGACTGCTCCCCACACCAGGGCTTCCAACCCGATCAAGGCCAGGGCATAAAAGTAAAGTCGGCGGATGGTACGCATGGCGGATCAGGGTTTGTCGGTGTACGACCAGTCGTAACTCCAGAAGGGGTAGGGCATTTCAACGATCTTCCAGGCCCCTCCTTCTTGCCGCAAGCGGGCCAGGGATACTTCGCGGTTGGGGGTGCTGAACGGTCCGCTGGCTCCGCGGATCAAGGTCAGCGATACCGTCGCCTCCCTGGCCTGGCTGTCTACCTCCGCCAGATCCAATACTGTTCCACTCACTTCCTGATTTTGGTAATCGACGAAGGGGCGGCGAAATTCTGCCAGAGTGGGTTTGTTTTCTAATTCTGCCAGGTAACCATAGGCACGCTCGTAATCCTGCTTTTGCAGCGCCAGGATATAGTTTCGCGCCACGCCGGCGGGGTCGGTTTCGGGGCCGTACGTCTGCGCCTCGCGCCTCAAAAAGAACAACCCAACGGCTGCAATCACCAAAACGGTAATCCCGATCAGGATACCGGTAAGAAAGCGGTCTTCCTTCATATATTTCTCCTACCCGAAGGTTCGCCCGGCCGCAGTGAAATGACCAGAATGGGTCCCAGCACCGGCAGGACAAGAGCAATCAGCCCCCAGACGAGGTAGGCCGGCCAGATCATCCGGCGGCGGCCCAGGTACAAGAATGCCATTAACGCTAAGATGATGACAACCACCAGCAGCATTCCGCGGATTATGTCGGCAGCGCCCATGCCCGGTGTACCTCCTGTAACTACTCGCACCTCAAAACCGGAAGCTTTCCCCTGCTTTGGTGAGTAGATACTACCTCCTGATAGAACTTTCTTTCGATGTTCTGATTTTAAGGCGTTTTACAATGAAAAGCAAGCGATTCCTAAAAACGATGAGGGGCAACCGCCTCTTCTGTCTGACAAGGGTGGTTTTGACCGAGAAGCGCCAAGAAAATTATGTCGTTGCGAACGAGGCTCTGCGAGTGAAGCAATCTCGCTTTGAATCTGGGCTAAGAAAGTGATTTCACAACGATAAAACAAGATTGCTTCGCCCCTCCGCGGAGCCTCCGGGGCTCGCAACGACATGTTTATGGTCCCTTTTTAGAACACCAATCCGGATGCATTTACCCTATAAAATAAGGCGGGCCAACGTGTCGCCGCGAGCATTTTGGAAACCTGCCCTTGTCACAGTGGTATAATCTTCTTCACGGTGAGGAAAATGAAAGCCAAAATATCTCTTTTGACAATCACATTGATCCTGTTGAGCGGGCTGGCGCTGCTGGCTGCCCCCGTTCGCGCAGGCAGCCCTCAGCCCCAGGTAGTCTACGCTACGCCCACAGCTATGCCAGATGGGCGTATCTTCTACCGGGTGCAGGAAAACGAGACCTGCTTGCGAATCGAACTGCTCACAGGTGTGAAGGTAGCGGATATCATCCGCCTCAACAACCTGGACCAAAACTGCACCATCAGCCCCGGCACAGACTTGCTGATTGGCATCGTCACCCCCGAGCCTACAGCTACCGCCAACCCTGATGTGACCCCGACCCCGCTTCTGCCAACCCCCACCCCTGCCAAGGGCACAGGCGAGTTGTGCGTCGTGTTGTTCGCCGACATCAACGGCAACGCCATGCGCGACGAGACCGAGCCGACGATCTTAGGCGGCGCGGTGAGTGTGACGGGTAACGGTTTTGTCTTTTCCAACACCGGCCTGACCGTGACCGGATTTGACGCGGATGGCAACGACAACCTGCTCTGTTTTGCCGACATGCCCGAGGGTGATTACACCATCAGCCTGGCGGTGCCGGACGGGTACAATCCCACCACCTCCACCACCTACCCATTCAAGTTGATCGCGGGGAACCGCTCCATCGTGGATTTCGGCGCACAGGCCAGCGCCATCGCGCCGCCTCCTGAGGATGGCGGGGGCGAGGAGACCGGACGCTCGCCAATTCTGGCCATCCTGGGCGGGATCCTGATCCTGGGCGGAATTGGCCTGGCGGTGTACATCCGTCTGCTGCGCCAGTAAAAATTTTCAACAAACCCTAAGGGTCTTCATAGACCCTTAGGGTTTAATTTACCACTTCTTTACAGGAATACATACATCATGGGCCGCTTCAAAGCACATTACGGCCTCGGCACGCTGGTTAACCATGTGGCCGAGGGAGATGATCCAAACGGCGCATCGGTTGCGCCGATATATCAAACCTCC